>NZ_JAJDMI010000004.1:0-143295 GCF_020593505.1 Blautia sp. DFI.3.45 | reverse complement strand
TCAATAGAGGAGCGTAATGGAATAGTTGTATTGACAATAGATATCTGTATGTAGTATAATCAGACGCAAATAAAAGAAAATTCTTCGGGGTTGTGGTGATCAGCATCAGCTGAGATTCCCTACCGGCGGTTATAGTCCGCGACCCGCTTCGGCGGCTGATCTGGTGGAATTCCAGGACCGACAGTATAGTCTGGATGAGAGAAGAACACGCGATATTTACCATACGTGCTCATTACCCCGGATATATGATCCGGGGTTTTTTTATATGTTGAAGAAAATCTTCATTATATAAAAAGCTTGTGGAATTTTCTTTTAAACAAAGAATAATTTCAAAGGAGAGAAACAGTATGAGTGAACAGGTATTAAGAAATGGAAATGTGGTAGCAAGGAGTAAGACGAGAACCATCACACAGATAGCCATGCTTGGCGCTATCGCAGGAATTTTAATGAATCTGGAGTTTCCGCTTCCTTTCCTGGCACCGACTTTTTATCAGCTGGATTTTTCAGAAATCCCGGTACTGGTTGGCTCATTTGCAATGGGACCGATCGCAGGTGTACTGATCGAGCTGGTGAAGATTCTTGTGCATCTGGTAACAAAGGGCTCTATGACAGCAGGTGTAGGCGATGTGGCAAACTTCATCTTTGGATGTACATTTGCAGTTCCGGCAGGTCTGATCTACCGCTATAAATCTGTTAAGAGCAGAAAACATGCAGTGATCGGAATGGCAGTTGGAACCGTACTTACAGCAGTAGTTGCATGCTTTATCAATGCATTCGTGTTACTTCCGGCATACGGAAAGGCTTTTGGAATGCCGGTAGAAGCATTTATCGAAATGGGAAGTGCAGTACACAGTTCTGTAAATAATCTTCTTACATTTGCAGCAATGATCATTTTCCCATTCAACATATTCAAATATGCTCTGACATCCCTGATCGTATTCCTGATTTATAAGAGAATCCGCGTGGTGCTCAAGGGAGATTGATTTTATATCTGATAAAGAATAAATAAATTGGCAGTACAATAAATAAAAAAGAAGAACAGCCGTATGATGAAAAATCTGCGGCTGTTCTTCTTTTTATGTGTAAAAAATAATTACGGAAATTGTCAGACAGACTTAAAAAAGATACGATAATATGGTAAGATAAAACAGACGATATAAACATCGGAATGTGAGGTTTATAAAATGAATGATACAGGAATCAGACCGGAAGTTATAGAAGAAATCCGAAACCTTGCGCAAAAATATGATATTGAAAAAGTAATTCTTTTTGGTTCGAGAGCAAGAGGAGATTTCAGAAGAACAAGTGATATAGATATTGCAGTCACAGGAGGAGATTTTGCAAGGTTTGCGTTAGATGTGGATGAAGAGACAAGTACTCTTCTGGAGTATGATATTGTAAATCTTGATCGTGACATGCAGGATGAATTAAGAGAATCTATAGAGAAGGAAGGGAGGATTTTGTATGAGAAAATATGAGAATTTCTGTAATGCACTGTCTAACATGAAAGATATTTATAATTATGAAGAACCATATGATAATGTAGTGCTTACCGGACTCGTAGGATTGTATGAAATTTGTTTTGAGCAGTCATGGAAAATGATGAAAGAAATACTGGAGATTCATGGATATGCAGAGGGAGCAACAGGTTCACCGAAAATCATTCTGAAGACTGCCTATAAAGCCGGGATGATAAGAGATGAGGAGCAGTGGCTTCATGCATTGCAGGCAAGAAATAATGTTACACATTCTTACAATCAGAAAATTGCGTTAGGAATTATAGCTGATGCAAAAGAAGAGTTTTATCAGATGTTTTGCGAATTAAAAACAGAGATAGAAGAAAACTGGCTGTGATAATCAACAGAGGTATAGAAAGCGAAAGGAAGTATCCATTATGGGACAGATACACAATATTGAGAAACTGACAGACTGTAAATTTTTGAATTTGTATCATTTAAATGCAACAAGCATTCACAACACTCCTGTGTCATATTTTGTGGCATCCCGTGCGAAGAGTATTAACGAATTAAAGATAAAAACAGGTAAAAACACTCCGGATGGCGTGATCATTTACAGTCTTTATGGGGAAAAGAGAGACAGAGTTGTATTAGTACGTCAGTACAGATACGCAATCGGCGGATATATCTACGAATTCCCGGCAGGTCTGGTAGAACCGAACGAAGAATTCCATGAGGGTGCAGTAAGAGAAATGTACGAGGAAACAGGACTGAAATTCACACCTCTGAAAGTAGATCCTGCATTTGAGAAACCTTATTTCACAACGGTTGGCATGACAGATGAATCCTGCGCGACTGTTTACGGTTACGCGGAAGGCGAGATCAGTAAAGCGGCACAGGAGGATTCCGAAGAAATTGAAGTTGTACTTGCTGACAGAGAAGAAGTAAAGAGGATTCTGCGTGAAGAAAATGTAGCGATCATGTGCGCATATCAGCTTATGCATTTCCTTCAGGATGAAGACCCTTTTGCATTTTTGAAGGAAGAACTTTAACCAAATCAGGCAAGTAGCGAAGCGGATGATTTTATCTACTTGACTAAGGAGAATTAAAGGAGGATTAAAATAATGGCAAAATGGCAGAGAAGCTTTTTCCAGCCTGTGCTTCCGCTGGGGGAAGATGGACGAAGAGTTACAGGAAGTAAAGAACATATTGCACTTTCCAGAATGGCAGCAGGAGAGGGAATGGTTCTTCTGAAAAACGAGAAAAACACACTTCCGATCCGGAAAGGGACGAAAGTCGCACTCTTTGGTAAGGGTACTGTAGACTACGTAAAAGGCGGCGGAGGAAGCGGCGATGTAACTGTAGAATACATCCGTAATCTTTATGAGGGCATGAAGATTAAAGAGGATGAGGGAAAAGTAGAAGTTTTCGATAAACTTGCGAAATATTATGAGGAAGACATTCAGAAACAGTACGCAGATGGTGCAGTACCGGGTATGACAGTTGAGCCGGAGCTTCCGGATGAACTTCTGAATGAAGCGCGAGAATATACAGATACTGCAGTAATTACTATCTGTCGTTTCTCGGGCGAAGGATGGGACAGGAAATGTGAAGCAGCACAGGATGGATATGTTCTTGACGGAGAAGAAAAAAGAAACTCTGAACTGTCAGCGAAGATTTTTGAAAACGGTGATTTCTGTCTGACAAATGCAGAGAATGCCATGGTAGAGAAGGTAAAGAAAACATTCCCACATGTAATCGTAGTGATGAATGTTGGCGGTATCGTGGACACGAAATGGTTCAGAGACTGTGATGAGATCCAGTCAGTACTGATGGCATGGCAGGGGGGAATGGAAGGTGGTCTTGCAACAGCAGATATACTCTGTGGTGATGTTAATCCATCCGGTAAATTATCCGATACTTATGCAAAAGATCTGGAAGATTATCCATCCACAGCAAACTTCCATGAGTCTGCATTCTATGTAGATTATACAGAAGATATTTATGTAGGATACCGTTACTTTGAGACAATTCCGGGTGCAGCGGAGAGAGTAAATTATCCGTTTGGATTTGGACTTTCCTATACAGACTTCGACTGGAAGATGACTGGTGCTTCCGAAGAAAACGGTGTGATCACGGTTCTTACTGAAGTAACCAATACAGGAAAAACAGCAGGAAAAGAAGTTGTCCAGCTCTATTACGGAGCACCACAGGGTAAACTCGGAAAGCCTGCGAAAGTGCTGGGAGCATTCAAAAAGACCAGCCTTCTTCAGCCGGGTGAACGACAGATTCTTACCCTGAAACTTCCTGTAAATCAGATGGCGTCTTACGATGATCTGGGCAAAGTATGCAAGTCTGCATATGTTCTGGAAGCAGGAGAATATGCAATCTATATTGGTACAAACGTAAGAGATGCAGCGAAGATTGACTTTACATATGTAGTAAAAGAAGATACAGTAACTGAGCAGTTAAGCCGGAAGGCAGCACCATATCATCTTCAGAAACGTATGCTTGCGGACGGTTCTTATGAGGAACTTCCACAGCGTGAATATGTGGAAGAAGAAGGACTTCCGAGACAGGATAAATATGCCATCGGTCTTCCATGCCCTGATACAAGAGGACAAAAAGGAATAGACTTTCTTGATTTTCTTGATTCCAAGGGAGTTCGCTTCTCTGATGTAGCAGATGGTAAAATGACATTGGATGAGTTTATGGATATCCTGACATTGGATGACTGTATCAATCTCCTTGGCGGACAGCCAAACACAGGATGTGCCAATACATTTGGAATGGGAAATCTTCCGGAATACGGAGTCCCGAATGTGATGACTGCAGACGGACCAGCCGGACTTCGTATTCTTCCGAAATGCGGAGTGAACACAACTGCCTGGCCATGTGCCACACTTCTTGCCAGCACCTGGGATGAAGAACTGGTAGAGAAAGTTGGTAAAGCAGGAGCAGAAGAAGTAAAAGAAAATAATATCAGTATCTGGCTTACTCCTGCCTGCAACATCCACAGAAGCCCGCTCTGTGGTCGTAACTTTGAGTATTATTCTGAAGATCCGTATCTTGCAGGAAAGACAGGTGCAGCTATGGTAAGAGGCATCCAGTCTCAGCATATCGGAGCAAGTGTGAAGCATTTTGCAGCCAATAATAAGGAGACAAACCGTAAGGATTCTGATTCCAGAGTATCAGAGAGAGCACTCCGTGAGATTTATCTGAAACAGTTTGAGATCATTGTAAAAGAGGCTCATCCATATACAATTATGTCCTCCTATAACCTGATCAACGGCATCCACGCCTCAGAGAACAAAGAACTCCTGACAGGTATTCTCCGGGATGAATGGGGATTCGACGGAATGGTTACAACAGACTGGTGGACATTCGGAGAACACTATCGCGAAACAAAAGCAGGAAACGATATCAAGATGGCAGCAGGATATCCGGAACGCATAAAAGAAGCATACGAAAAAGGCTTTATTACCGAAGGAGAGATCCGTCTCAGCGCAAGAAGAATCCTGAATATGATTCTGAAAATTGACTGATGAGTATCACTAATATTTTATACAGGAGCAAAAAAGATGATGGATGAGCGTAAACGAAGTTTAAGAAAAGAAATAGTCAGGCTGGCACTTCCGATCGCACTTCAGCAGTTCATGACAGCCCTGGTCGGAGCATGTGATGCGATCATGCTGGGAAAGTTAAGTCAGGATGCCATGTCAGCCGTATCACTGGCTACACAGGTTACTTTTGTATTTAATCTGTTTATGTTTGCATTTATGGCAGGCGAGAATATGTTTGTGGCACAATATTATGGAAAAGGGGATTACACAGGTATTTCCCAGGTGTTCAGCCTTGTGACAAAGATTTGTGGATGTATTGCAGTAGTATTTCTGGCAGGAACCCTTTTCTTTCCGGAACAGCTCATGAGAATCCTGACAAATGAGGAAACTCTGATCGTTCTGGGAAGTGAGTATTTAAGAGTCATCGGCATTTCCTATGTGTTTTCGGGAATTGCACAGATTTTCCTGGCAATCATGAAGAACTGTGGTGCAGTAAATATGAGTACCCTGATCAATGGGGTTATGGTAATTCTCAATATCGCATTGAATGCTGTTTTCATTTTTGGCCTGTCCGGCTTCCCGAAGATGGGGATTAAAGGTGCTGCACTGGCAACCGTACTTGCAACAGTTGTGCAGTTCCTGTGGAGTGTTGGTTATGTATTGTGCAGGATCAGAGCTGTGAAATTCAGTCTCAGAAGCTGTGAGAAAAAGTTATTTGGCCGTTTCTGGCAGAAAACAGTTCCGTTACTGATCAATAATCTTGCATGGGGAATAGGTTTTTCCATGTATTCTGTGATCATGGGACATCTGGGAACGGATGCTGTTGCCGCCAATGGAATAGCGAATATTTCCAAAAATCTTGTTGTATGCTTCTGCCTCGGACTTGGAAATGCAGGCAGTATCATAGTGGGAAACCGTCTTGGTGCAGACCGTCTGCAGGAAGCAAAAGAGGTAGGCGAGACACTTACCAAAACTGCGATTATTGCAGGAATTGTATCAGGCCTTGTCCTGATCGCCTTATCACCATTTATCACAAAAATGGTAGATCTCACCCCGACAGCCCGCGGATATCTGCAAAAAATGCTGCTGATCTCTTCCTATTACATCGCAGGAAAATCAGTAAACTGTATGACAATAGGAGGAATCTTCGCAGCAGGCGGAGACTCCAAATTTGGAATGCTGTGTGATTCTGTAACTCTGTGGTGTATCATTGTTCCTCTGGGATGCATCTGCGCATTTATCCTGAAACTGCCGGTTATGGTTGTCTACTTTGTACTCAATCTGGACGAGATCATTAAACTGCCAGTGGTCTATAAACATTATAAGAAATATAAATGGATTAAGAATCTTACATAATTTTACACGTTTCACAGGCACATATACCGGATATCCGGGACTATGTGCCTGTTTTGTTTTAATGATATTTATGCATCCGTACATAATAGCTGATGCATAAGATCACAGTGGCTCCGCTCCATGCTGCAATCTCTGCAAAGAAAATACCGTCCTGTCCGATAAAATGGGGAAGAATCAGTGCAGCACTGATACGCATGACGAATTCAGCCATACCACTTACCATAGGCATTAAGGTATCTCCCAGCCCCTGAAGTGCAGATCTGTACACGTACAGAAAGTACAAAACCCAGAGCATGGCAGCCATAATAGAAAGGTATTTAAAAGCAATTGCCAGTACCTGCTGTGTCTGCTGCGGTTCACCTGAGATGAAAAGTGAGAGAATATTTTTTCCAAATAAAAACATGGCAGCAGAAATGATTAGTGAGGTAAGTAGGGAAAGCAGCATACTGCTGCGGACGCCTTTTCTGATCCTGTCAATCTTTCTGGCTCCCAGATTCTGACCCACATAGGTAACGATGGCATATCCATAGGAAATAGCAGCCATTTCCAACAGACCATAAAGCTTGTTTGTAGCTGTAAATCCTGCTACAAAAAGGAAACCGTAGCCATTGATCACATACTGGACTACCAGACCGCCCACACCGATGATGATATTCTGGAATACAACAGGAATACCAAGCTTCATCAGGCGGGCATTCATGCCGGAGGCAGGCATAAAATCTGCTCTGGTCAGATGAACGATATCAATTCTGCGTAAAATCAGGAAACAGTAAACAGCGGAGAAGCTCTGTGCGATCACAGTTGCGATTGCTGCTCCTGCCACACCCCATCCTAAGCCTGCCACAAAAAGGATGTCCAGTGAGACATTCAGCACAGATGCGATGATCATTGCGGTCAGCGGTGTTTTACTGTTTCCCATAGCCCTTAGGGCAGAGGCAAACATATTATAGGCTGCTGTGGCGGGGATTCCACAGAAAATGATGCGCAGATATAACAGAGACATTCCGATAATATTGGAAGGTGTATGCAACCCTGCTAATACCAGCGAAGCAAATGACTGGCTGAGAATCAATACTCCGGCTGCGATGAATGCGGTCAGCCGGTAACTGTGAGCCAGAGATTTACGCAGATTTTCGAAATCCTTTGCCCCATAATACTGGGAGAGTTGAATAGAAAATCCCTGAGTGAGTCCTGTGGATATTCCTGTGACAACCCACATCAGAAAGTCAACAGCACCCAGTGCGGCAAGAGCCTCCACACCTACAACCTGGCCAACAACCATGGTATCCACCATTGTATAAAGCTGCTGACAGATATTTCCCAGCATCAGTGGAATTGCAAAAAGAATGATCAACCGTCCCGGTGAACCGGAGGTCATATCCTGAATCTTGGTTTTCATTAGTATAAAAGTTCCTTTCCGGAGCATATTTGAAAAAGTTTAGAAATGATTATTCGAATATGCCCTGATATTTACATTAATAATTTGTAACTATTCAGTAGTCTGCTATCCCGCGAGGTGTTTTGGCACGTAAGTACCAAAATCCCGAGACATACAAGCCAAAATGCCATCACCGCAGGTGATTTTTAATGCATTTTGGCTCGTGACTGTGAAGGTACTGAACAATTACGATAATTTTACATCATTAACGTGAAAAATGAAATATAATATTTCATCAGAATGATATAAATTTATCTGTTATGTTGCTGTTCACACGCCGCTATCCCGCGAGGTGTTTTGGCATGAACATGCCAAAATCCCGAGACATACAGCGCAAATTTATGCGATTAGCATAAATTCTGTGCATCGCGAAGCGTGTTACTGAGAACGGAGTGAACAGTAACTCTGTTATTGTAGATATATTAACTGAATCAGCTGAATAAGTTAAGTCCCCTGCCTCAATTGCAAAAAGCAACATACTCTGCAGAGACAATGGCTATTTACAAATATGACAATAACAGGTATCATTCTTTTATAAATACATTAATAAAAGAAGGTAGAAACAGAATGAGCGGACTGGAAAAGAAATTTGCTACGAAATCAAAAATCGTAAATTATATTATAAATAGAGAATCCACATCAAAAGTGGAAATATCCAAAGAACTGAATCTGAGTATGCCAACAGTTCTGTCTAATGTAAAAGATTTATTGGAAAAAGGTATCATAATAGAAAATGGAGAATATGAATCCACAGGAGGAAGAAAGGCTAAAAGTATTGGAATCAATCCATCCTATCGTTATGCAATGGGAATTGTGATCACTGCAAATCATCTGGGAATGGTGCTGGTAAATCTGAAGTATGAGATTGTAAAATCAGAGCGGATCCGTCTGAAATTTGTACCTGATATGTCATATTGCAGTCAGGTGGCAGATTTTGCGGCAAAATTTCTGGATCATATGAATGATGCAGAACAGAAAGAAAAGCTTCTGGGTGTTGGAATCTCTATTCCGGGAATCATTAATCAGGAGCAGAAACTGGTGATAAAATCCCACGCACTGAAACTTGAAAACTATAGTCTCAGTTTCCTGGAACAGGCATTTTCTGTCCCGGTTTATTTTTCAAATGATGCCAATGCGGCAATGATGGCAGAAGATATGAACATCTATCAGAATGCAATTTACCTTTCGTTGAATCAGACTCTTGGCGGTGCATTTTGCATAGGGGGAAATTTGTTTTCCGGAGAAAATCAGAAGGCCGGAGAATTTGGACATATGATACTTGTACCTCAGGGCCGCAAGTGTTATTGTGGAAAATCTGGTTGTGCAGATGCTTATTGCGCTGCAGGCGCACTTGTTGGTGAGTCAAAGGATTCTGTGGAACAGTTTATGCAGCTGCTTCAAAACAATGATGAAAAGGCAGAGAAAAAATGGGAAGAGTATCTTGATTATCTTGCAGTTCTGATTTCAAATCTGCGTATGGCATATGATATGGATATCATTCTTGGAGGTGAAATGGGTGGATATCTCTCAGATTATATGATACCTCTTGGGGAAAAAGTAATGAAGTATAATGGATTTGATCATGATCTGAGATATCTGAAAAACTGTTCTTATAAGAAAGAAGCCTCAGCTGTAGGTGCAGCAAAGCATTTCCTGCAGGATTTTATCGGAAAGATATAGCCGATGGCATTCTTGAATCACTGATGATCTGCTGATATACCATAGTAAACAAATATCTGAATATAAAAAATACCCTGATTACAACAAAGAAAGGTTGTGATCAGGGTATTTTGTTGTTGTGTGGGAATTCAGTAGATAATTATGTGGAGTGTTATAGTAACATCTGCATAAAAATAAAATCTATACTTTGTGCAACTGGTAGAAATGAGAAATATTCTTAAATATTTATTGACAAAGTTATATATTTGAATAATAATGTAATTACTTTAATAAAACATTTAATAAAAGTTAATAAATAACTAGAGGCTCAAAGTACATTCAACAAATAAGGAGGAAAATATTATGTTACAGCAGGTTATGACAAATCCAGGAGAAATTATTTTCAGAGAGGTTCCCGTACCAGAAATTAAAGACAACCAGGTTTTGGTTAAGATTATGAATATTGGTATCTGTGGTTCTGATATCCATGTATATCACGGAAAACATCCTTTTACAAAATATCCGGTAACCCAGGGACATGAAGTATCAGGAGAAGTGGTAAAAACAGGGGATGCAGTAACAGAATTTTATGTGGGACAGAAAGTAACAATTGAGCCACAGGTATATTGTGGACATTGTTATCCATGCCGTCACGGAAAATACAATCTCTGTGAAGAACTGAAAGTAATGGGATTCCAGACAACAGGAACTGCATCCGAGTATTTTGCAGTTGATGCATCAAAAGTAACACCGATACCGGAAGATATGTCTTATGAAGAGGGCGCAATGATCGAGCCTCTGGCAGTAGCTGTTCATGGTGTTAAACAGATGGGAGATGTAACAGGAATGAATATTGTGGTGATAGGAGCCGGTCCGATCGGAAATCTGGTAGCGCAGTCTGCAAAAGGGATGGGAGCAGCTAAAGTTATGATCACAGATGTCAGTGATCTCCGTCTGGAAAAAGCAAAAGAGTGTGGAATTGACGTATGTGTCAACACAAAAAATAAAAATTTCGGGGAAGCAATGGTAGAAGCCTTTGGACCGGATAAGGCAGATGTTATCTATGATTGTGCAGGAAATAACATTACAATGGGACAGGCAATCAAATATGCAAGAAAAGGGAGCGTGATTGTGCTGGTTGCAGTTTTTGCAGGAATGGCTGAGATCGATCTGGCAGTTGCAAATGATCATGAGCTTGATATCAAGAGCACAATGATGTACAGACATGATGATTATGTAGACGGAATCAGACTGGTGAATGAAGGAAAAGTGCATTTAAGACCGCTGATCTCTAAGACGTTTGCATTTAAAGATTATCTGAAAGCATACCAGTACATTGACGATAACCGTGAGACTACAATGAAAGTGATTATCAATGTGCAGGAAAAATAAAATACCCTGCTGATCATAAGCATTATGTAAGACAAAGATATAATAAAAAGACTGCTGTAAAGAAGATATGAGTAAACGGAAAGACGGAGGATGGCAGCAGGCAGGAGGAATTATGGAGAGTAAAAACGAAAATGTAAAAGTTCCGTTGATCAGTAAAATCGCATATGGATTTGGCGATGTAGGATGTAATTTCAGCTGGATGTTCGTCAGTAATTTTCTCATGATTTTTTACACAGACGTATTCGGAATCAGTATGGCAGCAGTCTCTGCCCTGATGCTGTTTTCGAGATTTTGGGATGCGATCAATGATCCGATCGTGGGTGGACTGACAGATAAAACCAAAACAAAATGGGGACGTTATCGTCCATGGCTTCTCATTGCAGCTCCGATCACGGCCGTGCTTCTGATTATGACATTCTGGGCACATCCGGACTGGTCGGACAGATCAAAGGTTATCTATATGGTAATTACATACTGTCTGCTGGTACTTGGATATACTTGTGTAAATATCCCGTATGGCACCCTTTGTGGAGCAATGACACAGGATATCGATGAACGTGCAAAGATTAATACATCACGTTCAGTATCTGCAATGGTTGCAATTGGAATTATCAATATCATTACAGTTCCACTGATTGGAAAACTTGGCAGTCAAAGTGCTAAAACCGGATACCTACTGGTAGCAATCATATACGGATGTATTTTTGCAGCCTGTCATTTCTTCTGTTTCGCAAAAACAAAAGAGCAGGTGATTATGCCGGAAAAAGACAAAATATCCATAAAAGTGCAGTTAAGAGCAGTGATGCAGAACCGCCCATATATTCTGGCATTAATCGGACAGGTGTTATTCGGATTTACACTTTATGGAAGAAATGCAGATGTTTTATACTATTTCACATATGTAGAGGGAAATGCATCCTACTATACTACATATTCCATGTGCATTATCATTCCATCCATTATCGGTGCTGCATGTTTCCAGCCTGTATTCCGAAAATTGAATAATAAAGGAAGAACTGCATCTATTTTTGCCCTTTTTACCGGAATTTCCATGCTCTGTATGTTCTTCTTCAATGTAAAAGAAACACCGGCAGCGTTCTATACACTTGCAGGAATTACACAATTCTTTTTTTCTGGATTTAACACTGCAATTTATGCGATCATTCCCGACTGCGTAGAATACGGAGAGTGGAAAACGGGCTTAAGGAATGATGGTTTTCAATATGCATTTGTGTCACTGGGAAATAAAATTGGCATGGCAATAGGAACTGCTCTACTTGCAGCATTTCTTGGAAAATATGGATATGTGGCAAATCAGGTACAGAATCCGGCTGTTCTCAGTATTATGAGACATTCCTTTACTACAATTCCGGGAGTTTTATGGATAGTGACAGCAATTGTACTGTTTTTCTATCGCCTGAATAAAAAACGTTACAATGAAATTGTAGAAGACCTGAAAAAAAACCGGGTAAAATAAAGAGTGTCGTGAAGTGAATTGCGAATATCAACAGAGTCTCCTTGAGCAGCATTAAAAAATCTGCTTAAGGAGATTTTTATGTCTGGAGTTTTTGTGGTTGCATTTTTGTTTTATATGGGTATAATGGTGAGATAAGTCTGCAGATGAAAGGAAGACAATGCTGACAATATAACGAAGGAGCGGAGTATTATGCTGAAAAGATTCACCAGATATGTAACCCAGAGTGTTGCCGGAATGATCGGGATTTCCGTTTATGTTCTGGCAGATACTTTCTTTATATCTGTATATTCCGGTGCTGACGGACTGGCAGTTCTCAATTTGATCCTGCCGGTTTATGGACTGATCTATGCGATTGGGGCTATGATCGGGATTGGTTCCGCTACCAGGTATGCCATAAGCAGGGCAAAAGGAAAAAATACAGAACATTATTTCGTACAGTCAGTAACCTGGAGCATATTGGCTGCAGTTCCATTTATGCTGATCGGAATCTTTATTCCGGACAAAGCATTGGCTTTGTTGGGTGCAGATGCCGGACTGATCGGACTTGGACGAAACTATGTGAGAATTATTCTGATCGCAACACCATTCTTCATGTCAAATTATACATTTACTGCATTTGCCAGAAATGATGGAGCGCCTTCTATTGCAATGATCGGTTCCATCAGTGGAAGTATCTTTAACATTATATTTGATTATATATTCATGTTTCCGGTCGGTCTGGGATTTTCCGGAGCCGGACTGGCTACTGCAATCTGTCCGATCGTAACAATGAGCGTCTGTACCATACACTACAGAAGCAGCAGAAACCATGTAGGATTCTATTGGAAAAAACCGTCATTCAGACATCTGATTTCCTGCTGTCAGCTAGGAGTTTCCGCATTCGTCGGTGAACTGTCTTCCGGTGTGATCGCCATTGTATTTAATTTTCTGATCCTGGGAATCGCGGGAAATATGGGTGTAGCAGCCTATGGAGTTGTGGCAAACCTTTCTATCGTGGCATTTGCAATTTTCAACGGTCTGGCCCAGGGAGCACAGCCCTTGATCAGTGAAAGCTACGGAAAAGGCCAGCCCACTCAGGTAAGAAAACTTCTGAAATGGAGCCTGTTCGTATGTCTTGCTGTAGAAACACTGATTCAATTGATCATCTGGACAGCAACTGACCCGCTGATCAGCATTTTCAACAGTGAAAACAATGTTCAGTTGTTGAATTATGCACATACAGGACTGCGTCTGTATTTCCTTGGATTTATAGTGGCAGGAATCAATATTGTACTGGTGGCATATTTCTCAGCAGTAGATGAACCGAAAATCGCAATTGTCGGTTCATTACTGAGAGGAATTGTTGCCATTGTTATCTGCGCAGTTATACTTGCGAAATTATTTGGATTAAATGGAATCTGGATCTCTCTTCTTGCAGCGGAGACGGTTACGTTTCTGACGATTCTGTTTCTGGCATATAAAGACAGAAGAAAAAGAACCGAATAACACTGTTGAAAAGGAATTCTTGTATAAACCTCCAAACTGATGTAAGATAAGATTACTCAGTTTGGAGGTTTTATTTTTATGTTTAACGAAATAAAAGATTTCGCTGCGCCGGAACTGGATGTATATGCCAGAACATCTGAAGTGCAGCTTTTACGATACTATGAACCGGAACCGGGAATTTTCATTGCGGAGAGTCCGAAAGTAATTGAGCGAGCCCTGAAAGCAGGATACCAGCCAATCTCTTTTCTGGTGGAGCATAAAGATCTGGAAGGAGAGGCACAGGAAATCCTGAAACAATATCCGGATGTGCCGGTCTATACTGCGGAATATGAACTGTTGGTCAAGCTGACCGGATTTGCTCTTACTCGCGGAATGCTCTGCTCAATGCGCAGAAATCCACTTCCATCTGTAGAGGAAATCTGCAGAAATGCCAGCCGCATAGCAGTTCTTGAAAATGTTGTAAATCCTACAAATATCGGAGCTATTTTCCGCTCAGCAGCAGCACTCCATATGGATGCAGTACTTCTGACCGGCGGATGCAGTGATCCGCTTTACCGACGGGCAGCCAGAGTAAGCATGGGAACCGTATTCCAGATTCCCTGGACATATTTTGATAAAAAAACTGTATGGCCACAGGATGGAATGCAGATTCTGCAAAATCTGGGATTCAAAACAGCTGCAATGGCTCTGCGTGACGATTCTGTAGGAATTGATGACAAAGCACTTCGTTCAGAAGAAAAACTGGCAGTCATTTTCGGAACTGAAGGTGACGGCCTTGCATCACAGACCATCGCAGACTGCGATTATACAGTAAAGATACCAATGTCCCACGGAGTAGATTCATTGAATGTGGCAGCAGCAAGTGCAGTGGCATTCTGGGAGCTGGGACACAGATAAGATATAACTCAGGAGGAAATGAAAAAATGTCTTTGGAAAAAGCAGAAAAATATCTGGAAGAAAAAGGCTTTCTTGACCATGTGATCGAACTGGAAGCATCCACTGCCACAGTAACAGAAGCAGCAGAAGCCCTTCATGTAGAGCCGGGTATGATCGCAAAGACTATGTCCTTTTTGCAGAACGATAAAGCAGTCCTGATCTTAACAGAGGGTACAGCCAGAGTAGATAACCGAAAATATAAAGATACTTTTCATATAAAGGCAAAAATGATTCCATTTGATGAAGTAGAAAACATCATCGGTCACGCTCCGGGAGGGGTATGCCCGTTCGGAATTAATGAGGGAATTGAAGTCTACCTTGACGAAAGTCTGAAACAATTTACCACAGTATATCCGGCTGCCGGCAATGATCACAGTGCAGTAAAGCTCACAATCCCGGAACTGGAGCAGGTAGCAGAGGCAAACGGATGGGTGGATGTGTGTAAAGAAACAGAAAACTGATCGTTCATGGTAACACCCATGCATTACATTTATATGAAAGAATCGGTTTTACCAGACTTGGCGTGATTCCCCAGGGATTCAGAATGCCGGATGACATTATGGACAAATACAAAGAACTTGTTTTTTCTTCACTCATCTTTATCTTCTTTGAACATAGTGAATATAAAAGGTGGAAAATTAATGAAAACAGTAAAAACTCCTGCGGGGATATTTACGATCAACAAAGTGAAAATTCCCTCAGCATACACATGTGCAGCAGAACAGAAAATAGAATATATCAGTGAAAATCATGTGCAGATTATCACTATGAATCAGGCAGTATCATTTGGAGATCAGATATTGTCCCCGAGAATCTGTCAAAGCTGTATGAATCCTGAAAAAATTACAATTTATCCACTGGAAATAGAATACTTTGGGGAAAAAGTGTTTTTTACGGATCACTATAGTGTAAAAGAATGGAAAAAAGGCGATCCATTACCGGAAATCCATGAATGGTATCCGCACATAAAAAAAGCCAGATGCAATCCGTGCAGGAACTGTGGAAGATGTTAAAATTGCACACTTGTTACTGTTTACTCCGTTCACAGTAACGTACACTTCTTTAAATGACAGAAACAGAATGATAGGGATTGTTATCAACAGGAATATAATGTTTCTGTTAAGCAATATTTATCCAAAAGCAATAACTTAAATGGAGATAAAAAATGGACTACAGAAAATTTGGCGAATGCTATTACATAAGAATGGATCGTGATGACGAGATCATCAGTACAATCCTCAAAATATGTAAAAAAGAAAATATCAGATCAGCCACTTTTTCCGGGATCGGAGGATGTAAGGATGCAGAAATCCAGACCTTTATCCCAGAGACAGGCAGCTTCGAAGAACAGCGCATTTCCGGAATGCTTGAGTTGGTATCTTTAAACGGTAACGTGGTCACAGGTGAAAATAATACTTGTTACCATCATACCCATGCAGTATTTTCTTATAAAGATGGTGAACGACATTGCATGGCAGCAGGTCATATGAAATCAATTACTGTACTGTATACTGCAGAAATCGAACTTCATCCGGTAACAGGCGGAACTATCCGCCGCAAATATGATCCTGAAACAGGGACTGGATTCTGGGATTTTAACTAAACCTTAGAAAACGATTTGTTTTGATTGAGCAAGGAATTCTTGTGCAAACCTTCAAACTGATGTAAGATAAGATTACTCAGTTTGGAGGTTTTATTTTTATCAGGTATCAGAGGTAAATGGATGGGTAGAAGATAAAATGCAAAAGGAACAGTTTATTGAGAGTGTACAGAATTTAACACGAGTTCTGTATACTTTTTTTATTAAAAAATGAAACTTTTTGTTCTTTGACAGGATATATAAGAATGTAAAGGTTAAAAGCTTTTAATTTTTGAAAGTATTAAAAAGAAAGTAGGGTTGATATGACAGATGAAGCAGAGCTTTTGCAACGTCTCAGGAACAGAGAAAAAAATTCAATAGATGAAGCAATCCAAATTTATACGCCGTATTTGAGTACTGTTTTGTATCATATGGCCGGCAATTCACTGCCAAAAGAGGATATTGAAGAAATTGTGGCAGACGTGTTTGTTATACTCTGGAAGAATGCTGAAAGAATAGATTTGCAGAAAGGTACATTACGGTCATATCTTGCGGCTGTTGCCCGAAATTATGCTCTGAAACGGATAAACAGAAAAACGGATCATACAGTTCTTGAAGATATTGAACTGTCAGATGGCAAAGATTTCATTGAAGAGAATTTTCGCAATGATTATGTATGGGAAGCAGTTATGAGCCTTGGGGAACCTGACAGCGAGATTTTTGTAAGGCGGTATAAATTTGATGAAAAAATCAAGGACATTTCAAAAGCAATTGGACTTAATATTTCTACAGTTAAGACCAGACTTTCAAGAGGAAAAAGAAAACTCAGAAAAATGTTATCGAATGCGGAGGAAAGATTATGAGAAGAAAAAATTTGCTTAAAGAATTGGGAATACAAAAACAGGCAGATACTTCCTGCAATGCTCTTGATATTGACACAGAGAATGTCAGACAGAGAGTTTATGCAAAACTTGACTTCGCAGATACAGAAAGGAAGCAAACGACTATGAGATCAAAAAAGAAAATATTACCTTTGTTGATAGCTGCAACACTTACAATTGGAGTTACTGCTGTGGCAGCAACAGGAAAGATTTCAATGTGGACAGGTTCATCAGCATCACGTGCTGCTTATACATCTCTTCCAACGGTAGAACAGGTTACAAAGGATATTGGGTATAGACCGGTATTGATTGATACCTTTGAGAACGGGTACTGCTTCAAGGATGGCAATATTATAAAAAACAGTTTTAAGGACGACAATGCAAATGTAATTGAGAAGTTTAAATCTGTGTCCTTTGATTATCAGAAGAATGGAGATGTTGTATCGTTTGAACAGCAGAAATTTAACTCAAAACTTATTCCGTCAGGTGATATTATTGCCACTGTAAATGGAACAAATCTGTATTATGTACATTATATAAATAAATTGGTATCGGATGATTACAAATTGACAGAACAAGATAAAAAAGACCAGACCAGTGGAAAAGTTGTATTCAGTTATGATGACAGCGTTTCTCAGATTGAAGTCAGTCAGGTTCAAAGCGTTAACTGGAATAAAGATGGCATCCATTATGATTTGCTGCAAATAGATGGAAAATTATCTGCCGGTGAACTTGCAGATATGGCGAGAGAGGTTATTAATAACAGAAGATAAAGAAAAAAGATGGTGAATTCAGCCCGGTTCACCATCTTTTTGTAACTGCTGTGGAAATACCTGTATCGCAGCTGATGTATAATATGCCATAATTTACAGATAGTAGTGAAATAGCAACGATATATATATGACTTAACATAAATGTAAACTGAATATAGGGAAATGAGTTGACAATCTTCTCCGCCTATGATATAAAAAGAAGGTCAAAACCAATCATCAACAGGGAAAGAGGAGAGTATTATTATGAGTCAGTCATATGCAAAAAGCCCTGCTGCAGAGAGAAAGTTTACAACCAGAGAAATGGTACTGGTTGGTATGTTTGCAGCAGTTCTTGCAGTAATATCACAGATTTCACTGCCAATGCCTACCGGTGTACCGATCACCATTCAGGTATTTGGCGTAGCGCTTGTAGGAGCAGTACTTGGTTCCAGACTTGGAACTACAGCAACACTGGTTTACGTTCTGTTGGGAGCCATCGGTCTTCCGATCTTTGCTAACTTCTCAGGTGGAATCAGCAGCATTGTAGGAGTTACCGGAGGATACATCTGGGCATGGCCGATCATGACCTGGCTTTGTGGAATCCGTCCGAAAACAGAGAACAAGACAAAGAACCTTGCAATCTCAATCGGATTTGCACTGATCGGACTTCTGATCGTTGAGACAATCGGTGGTCTGCAGTGGCACTTTGTGGGAGGTTCCATGAGCATCCCGGCAATTGCAGTATACTCCTTAACAGCATTTATTCCAAAGGACATTGTAATCACAGTTCTTGCAGTTCTGATCGCAATTCCCATCAGAAAAGGAATCAACAATGCAGGAAACCGCTGATAACAGTAACCAGTCAAAGAATAGTCAATTGAAAGATAACTTGTCAAAGCAGGAAAATATAAAGATTCACGGAATCGGGCTTGATAAAGCAGGACGGTGTACACACTATCACACACAGCTTGACATAGCTGCATTGCTCTGCGCGAAGTGCAGGAAATATTACGCATGTTATTCCTGCCACGATGAACTGGAAGATCATTCATTTGTGGCAACAACACCGGAAGAAGCTTATCCTGTTTTATGCGGAAACTGCGGCAGGAAACTTACACTTCAGGAATACAAAAAAGGCAGTTGCCCTTACTGCCACGCAGGATTTAATCCAAAATGCAGTTTACATGAGAATATTTATTTCTGTTGCACTATGTAACGTGTTTTGAAAAACATTTCCGTAATCTGCACGTCTCACTTTGCAGTATATTTTGCAGAAAGTCTTTTTAAACACAATCTAATGCAGAGGATACAAAATAACAAAAAAATTTTGTATCCTCTTTTTATTTTGCGAAAAATTTGTTATACTTACATGAGTTAACATAAACTAACCTCAAGAAACATATTTCTTAAATATGAATATAGATAAAACAGGAGGAATAAATCAATGGATATAAATGTATTCTATGGAATTCTGATTCCTTTTCTTGGAACTTCTGCAGGAGCCGCCTGCGTATTTTTCATGAAGAAGAATCTGAATGAACAGATTCAAAGGGCACTTACCGGTTTTGCAGCAGGAGTTATGGTTGCAGCTTCCATATGGAGTCTGCTGATCCCGGCAATTGAACAGTCTTCCGGACTGGGGAAGCTTTCATTTGTACCGGCAGCAGTGGGATTTTGGATAGGGGTGCTTTTTTTGCTCTTGCTGGATCACATGATCCCGCATCTTCACCAGAACAGTGACAAGGCAGAAGGTCCGAAGAGCAGACTTCAGAGAACTACCATGCTGGTTCTTGCAGTAACTCTGCATAATATTCCGGAGGGAATGGCAGTAGGAGTCGTATACGCAGGCTATTTAACAGGTCATGCCCAGATCACTATAATGGGAGCCATGGCCCTTTCCATCGGGATTGCCATTCAGAACTTTCCCGAGGGAGCCATTATCTCTATGCCCCTGCGTTCGGAAGGAATGGGAAAGACCAAAGCCTTTGCAGGCGGAGTCCTGTCCGGGATTGTAGAACCTGTCGGTGCAGTCCTCACAATCCTGGCTGCCGGCCTCATTGTCCCGGCACTTCCATATCTTTTAAGCTTCGCAGCCGGAGCTATGCTCTATGTAGTAGTAGAAGAACTCATACCCGAAATGTCTGCCGGAGAACACTCCAACATTGGAACTATTTTCTTCGCTGTAGGATTCTCTCTGATGATGATTCTGGATGTAGCTCTTGGATAAAAAAACAGCTGTCCGATTTATCACCGGGCAGCTGTCTTGGCATTGAGAGATATCTGGGAAACAGTGGGAACCTGTGAGGGGGCAGAGTCAGTTGAATGACGTGGTTCTGTCCGGTACAGATATAAAATACCGCCAAAGAAACCAAAGATCAATCCTGTATACCCGCCACTGCAAAGGACAACAGTTACCTTTGTAACAAAGGACATACCACCGATCATGCAGATCAAAAAGCCTGCCAGAAGACCGATGGTTGTCCATCCTGTAAGTGAAATAGCCAGAAAGGCTGCAGAAGCATGTGAGTTTTTTACCTGTTTATTAATAGAATTCCATAATGTCTGATACATAATGATTCCTCTTTTCTCTTTCAATTCTTTGATTACTATTATAGAAACAGTTTGTAAAATACACATGCGCGCTAATGAAAAATCTCTGTAAAATTTTCTGTTTCCGTTATACGCAGAAGACAAAGACAGTACAAGACAGAAAAATAATTACGTATATTATACAAATGAATGCATTTGAAAATGATTTTATAGCAATCCTCTGAAATAATGTATCTTAATCCAGCCCATCAGAGTGTGAAATCCTGCGTCGGATATCTTTGCCGTGCGTCAGCACGCCTGCAGATATCTTCTTTGTCTTTCGCACTCTGCTGAACTGTCTTAAATGCATTATTTACGAGGATTGCTATAGGTAACAGATAACGATATAAAATGACCGTATGCGTGCGAAGCGGATTGCGAATATCTGCTTGATAATCATACATATTGCATAAAAACACCTATCTATAATTGTAAAATATATATAAATTATCTCTTGATATTTTATAAAAAAAAGAGTAAAACTTTAGATAAATAAAAAAGAGAAATGCATAGAACAGGACAGGTCACAGAAGGAACCGGATTACAGAGAGTCGCAGGCAGGTGAGATGCGGCAGATGGTAGTTTGTGATATCACCCGGGAGCATCCCGCTGAAATCTATAGTAAGCCGGGACGTGGTCTTCACGTTACAGGAGAAGCTGTTTGGCTTAGACAGTGTTAAGAGATTGTATCTGGTGACAGGTATAATAATACAAAGTGGTACCACGGAATATTCCGCCTTTGTTATCCAATCGGAAATTGGATAGCAGGGGCGTTTTTTATATATAAATATAAAAGAAAGAAGAGGGAAGACATTATGAGTGGAATAGTAATGATGATAATAGCCATCGTAGTGCTTGGTGGAGCATATCTTCTGTATGGCCGTTATCTTCAGAACAAATGGGGCATTGACCCCAAAGCAAAAACACCGGCATATGAGATGGAGGATGGAGTGGATTATGTACCGGCTGATACCAATGTGGTATTTGGTCATCAGTTTGCATCCATAGCAGGTGCGGGTCCTATCAACGGACCGATCCAGGCAGCAATTTTCGGCTGGCTTCCGGTTATGCTCTGGATCCTGATCGGTGGTGTATTTTTTGGAGCAGTTCAGGATTTTGCATCTATGTATGCCTCTGTAAAGAACAAAGGCCGTACAATCGGATATATCATTGAAGCCTATATCGGAAAACTGGGAAAGAAATTATTTCTTTTATTCTGCTGGCTGTTCTGTATTCTGGTTGTTGCAGCATTTGCAGATGTTGTGGCAGGAACCTTTAACGGATTTGTGACAGATAACGCAGGAACCGTTACCAAGGTAGCAGCAAACGGAGCAGTTGCAACAACTTCCATGTTATTTATCATCGAGGCAGTGGGACTGGGATTTTTCCTTAAATATTCCAAGTTTAATAAATGGATCAATACTGCAGTGGCTATTTTATTATTGGTGCTCGCAATTGCGCTGGGACTTAAATTCCCGGTATACGTAAGTCTTGGAACCTGGCATATTATTATCTTTGCATATATTCTGGTAGCCAGTGTTGCCCCTGTATGGGCGCTGCTCCAGCCCCGTGATTATCTGAACAGTTATCTGCTGATTTTCATGATCGTTGGTGCGGTTATCGGTGTATTTGCAGCCAATCCATCCTGTAATCTTAAGGCTTTTACAAGCTTTAATGTGGACGGACAGTATATGTTCCCTATTCTTTTCGTGACAATTGCCTGCGGTGCAGTTTCAGGCTTCCATTCACTGGTATCCTCCGGCACTGCGTCAAAACAGATCAAAAATGAAAAGAACATGCTTCCGGTTTCCTTTGGTGCAATGCTTATGGAAAGTATGCTGGCAATTATTGCACTGATCGCTGTTGCATCCTTTGCAGATGGTGAGGCAGCAGCACAGGGACTTACCACTCAGCCGCAGATATTTGCAGGTGCTATTGCAAACTTCCTTTCTGTAATTGGTTTGCCACATTCACTTGTATTTACACTGATCAATCTGGCTGTATCAGCTTTTGCGCTGACATCTCTTGACTCAGTAGCCAGAGTAGGACGTCTGTCATTCCAGGAATTTTTCCTTGATTCTGATACAGACGAGGAAAATATGAGCCCGTTCTTAAAAGTAGTAACCAATAAATATTTTGCGACGATCATTACACTGGTACTTGCCTATCTGCTTACAAAGGTAGGATATGCAGAAATCTGGCCACTGTTTGGTTCTGCCAATCAGCTGTTATCTGTACTTGCCCTTGTAGCCTGCGCAGTATTTCTTAAGAAAACAAAACGCCAGGGCTGCATGCTCTGGATTCCTATGGTATTTATGATGGCAGTTACCTTTACTGCACTGGGTATGACCATCAGCAAGCTTACAAAAGCATTATTTACCACAGGCCTGGACCTTGGAAATACCTTACAGCTTATCTTCGCAGTGTTACTGCTGATCCTTGGTGTGCTGGTAGCAATCCAGGGAGTGAAGAAGCTTTTTGAAAAAAATGATGAAAAACAGACTGCATAATTTATGAAATAAAACTGTTGATATTTTTACATCAAAATAAAAACCTGAAAAAAGACACTTTAGGAAAGTTTTCCGAAGTGTCTTTTTTAATACTCAGCCAATCAATTTCTCATTCACATACTCAAATCCGAGACGTTTCACAGTATCTGCAAATCGTTCTCCTGCGATTCCTTCATTTTTGAAGAGAAGGATTGCTTTTTCTATGACTGCCATTACTTCTTCTTCCTCTGTGAAAATCCTGGTAAGAGCCTGACCGTGTGAGATTCGCTTACCCCAGCGGCCTCCGATATAGATTTTATAACCATTCTGATATTCCGGTACTGCGCCGAAAGGACATTTTCCCTTGCAGCGTCCGCAATGGATACATTCTTCAGGATCAATGTAAAGTTTACCGTCAACTAATTTCGGAACGTGTACAGGACAGCTTTTTTCAATCTGACATTTCTTACATCCCCGGCATTTCTCAACATCCGGTTTGGGGATTCTCTGGCCGATAATTCCCATATCATTCAGATTAGGCTTTACACAGTTATTTGGACATCCGCCAACTGCGATCTTGAATTTGTGCGGGAGTACCACATCGTGATAGCCTACATAAAAACGCTCATGGATCTTCTTGCTGAGTGCAAAGGTATCAATCAGACCATACTGGCAGGTTGTTCCCTTGCATGAGACAACAGGACGCACTTTAGCTCCGGTTCCGCCTGTCATCAGGCCATGCTCTCCAAGGAAGGCGATTGTTTTCTCAATATTATCATAAGGAACTCCCTGGATTTCCATACTCAGGCGGGTTGTCATAGTGATCTGACCATTTCCGAACTTGTCTGCTGCATCTGCAATGGCACGGTGTTCATCTGTGGTAATATGTCCATTTCCTGTGATGACCCGAATATTAAAGATGTCATCATATCGTTTGTCCTGAAGGCATCCAAGACCTTTTACTCGCTTGATTTCCTCGGGACTCAGTTTTTTGTTGGCGGATGTTGTTATTTTTTCCTCATTCATGTTTAAGTATCTCCTTTATGTAGCTGTTGCTTTTCTCTGATATATACGGCGTTTCTTTTGTTGATTATAGGCTTTATGAATGATAAAATCAATTGTTTTTATGACCGCTTGCGTCTGTACTCGTTGGGAGTCATTCAAAATTGTTTCTTAAAAGCAGTTGGAAAGTGGCTCTGGCTGGAAAAGCATGAAATGAATTATCAGTTCCTAAAATTGTTATAATAAGAGTCCGTATGCAGAACTTTTGTATATAATAGACTAAGTGAATATCTGGAAATGAGATTAAAATGCCAGACCAGAAAATAGATAACCTTTTAAATCTTGCAATGGATGCAACCCCACAGGAGCGTAGAAAGTCAGGAAATCTTAACATAGGATATGATCCTGCAACCAGGCTATGGGATGTGATCATAAAGTACAGCGGACCGGAAAGTGGTCTGGCTGGAAATGGAATTCAGGTAGTGCCACTGTTAGGGGGCTATGCAGTGGTAACTTTGCCGGAAAGTGAGATTGATGCGTATTCCCACAGAGCGCAGGTGGAATTTATGGAGAAACCCAAACGCCTGTATTTTGAATTGTTTCAGGCGAAGGGAGCGAGCTGCATCCGCACAGTGCAGACCGGCAGGAATGGACTGACGGGAAAAGGAATCCTGACAGGAGTTGTGGATTCAGGAGTGGATTATTTTCACCCTGATTTCCGAAATGCAGATGGGAGCAGCAGAATTTTACGTTTATGGGATCAGAGCATACAGGGAAATCCACCTCAGGGATATGTGACAGGAACTGAATATACGAAAGAGCAGATCGATGAGGCGCTTGCACTTGGAGAAAACCAGGGCAGGCGTCTTGTTCCATCTTCAGATTACAGTGGACATGGAACTTCCGTGCTGGGAATTGCAGCAGGAAATGGGAGGGCATCAGATGGGGTGAATCAGGGAGTTGCCTGTGAAAGTGATCTACTGGTTGTGAAAATGGGAATTCCCAGAGAAAACTCCTTTCCCAGGACTACAGAGCTGATACAGGGGATTGATTATCTGGTGCGGCAGGCACTGACTATGGGACGGCCAATGGCAATTAATCTCAGTTTTGGAAATAATTATGGCTCACACAAGGGAGATTCCCTTCTTGAAACATATATAGATATGGTTTCTTCCATAGGACGTCTGGCTATCTGTACAGGTACAGGGAACAACGGCAATCAGCCTCTGCATGAGGGAGGAACCCTGAAACAGGGACAGACCAGACAGATAGAATTATCTGTGAGCAGCAGGGAACCAACATTAAATGTGCAGTTATGGAAATCTTATGAGGATGAGATGAGTATTTATATTGAAAATCCATCCGGAAACCGGATCGGCCCCTTAGACGAAAAGCTTGGTCCTCAGAGGTACAGACTGGGAAATACAGATCTTTTAATCTATTATGGCAAACCTGGACCCTATCATCTGACACAGGAAATCTACATAGATTTCCTTCCTTGGAAAACTTATGTGGACAGTGGAGACTGGAAAATCATCTTAAGTGGAAAAAGGGTCAGAGGAGGAGAATATTACCTGTGGCTGCCAGGTGGAAATACCCTGAACAGAGGAACTGGGTTTTATGAACCAAGGGCATATGGGACTTTGACCATACCTGCCACAGCCCGGCGGGTTATTGCAGTTGGAGCATATGATTCGCTGGTTGACTCCTATGCGGATTTTTCCGGAAGGGGCAGCAGAATGCTGCCATATCTGAAACCTGATCTGGTGGCACCCGGAGTGAACATAGTTGCCCCCGTACCCGGTGGTGGTTACAGAATAGTAACAGGGACTTCCTTTGCAGCACCCTTTGTCAGCGGATCCGCAGCATTGTTAATGCAATGGGGGATTGTAAATGGAAACGATCCCTACCTCTATGGGGAAAAAGTAAAAGCCTATCTCCGAAAAGGCGCCAGACCATTGCCGGGGTATGAGGAGTATCCCAATGAAGAGGTGGGATGGGGGGAGGACGTTATAATAAGGTTACATTGAAGAAAGTCAGTAAAATCAAGTGTTTCCGTTCATTTTCCCAACACAGAAACGAAGCACTTTCACCATGATTTTGAAGAAAATCTGCCCGGGTTGGATTCAAAATGATATGGAAAGAAAGACTTGTAGCAATGACGTAACATGAACAGCCGATTCTGTTACAGACAACATATTAAAACGAAAGAGAGGTCACAGGAATATAAAACTGACTTATACAAATAATTATCAGTTATCAAGGCCATAAGGCCAAATTATACCATGGGTCAGTTTTAAGCATTAAATCTGGATCAGTTTTAAGTGTAAATCAATAGCTGATAATCACTATGATTGGGAAAATACAAAAACCGATAACTACAGTTCAAAGAACTGTGTATTATCGGCTCTGCGTCTGGCGCTTTAATAACAGTTATATGGAATTGTTCAATGTTGATTAGACATTCTCTTTTGCACTTCGAACAAAAGAGTGGAAAATTTTTTAGTACAGTATCTTCTCGGATTTTGTCACGTGTTTTATTTCCGCAGACAGGGCAACGTACTCGCTCGACACTTACTTTTATTTGCACTTCTACTTTTTATTTTTTCCTTGAGTATCCTATAACACTAACAAAATACGATGAAACTACTATACCCAAAGCAAAAATAGCAATCAACATAGGATTTTTAACCAAATTTTGAGTAACGTATTTCATATCTTTTGATATTTTACTTACGAAAAAGATAACGAGAAGTGTGCAAATCATTCTCACATACTGAACACTCATATAGCCAAACCACTGTGCTATTGCTAAACATATAGAACACCATAAAACAGGTAATGCTATTGCAATGGCGATAGAAAAACCAAACTGGCTAAGTGTAAAATTATGATAAACCACATAACGAATGATATAAATGATAACTGTACCCATTATACTAATCGGAACAAGAAGCAAGCTAGTCAAATACTTACTGAAAATGATTTGGTACTTACTCATCGGCAAGGTTAATTCATATTGTTTCCATGAAGTCAATCCATCATAGGTCATGGTCATCATTAAGTGCATACCGATAAAAAGTGAAAAAAAAGCCGATGACATAATTGAGTAAACTTCATTCTCTCCGAAGAATGAAATTGCTATTACAAAAAAATACATTACAAAAATGACTTTTTTATTCATTTTCTTCATAAGCAATAAATCCTTAAAAACCAATCCTTTCATTTGACACCTCCTTTGATATAGAACAGCATAATGTCCTCAATAGAAGCATTATCAATAATTAGATTTTTGTATCTTTTTTTTGCAGCTACTTTGTCATGTATTAAGCATTCCACGCTAAGATTTGTTTCTCGACAACATACATAGTCATCTGGCGAAACAGTATTAAATTCTGATTTTTTACAGCGTATAATTCCATAATTATAAATAAGGTCATCTTTCTTTTCCTCAAAAATAATTTTTCCATTATGAATCAGAATTACATAGTCAGCAACCTTTTGTATGTCAGAGGTTATATGTGTAGAGAACAAAATAGAGTGTTCTTCATCTTGAATAAATTCTAAAAAAATATCCAAAATTTCATCTCGTACAACAGGATCTAACCCTGTTGTTGCTTCGTCTAAAATCAGAATCTGGGGTCTATGCGATAGTGCACAAATAATTGACAATTTCATCTTCATACCTTTTGAAAGTTGCCCTATTGATTTATTTAATGGAACATCAAGGCGTTTCATATATTCTTCAAACAAATTCATATCCCATGTTTTATAAGATCCCGAAAGGATTTGGGCAATATCTTTTGCATTTAAGACGGAATGGAATTTACATTCGTCAAAAACAACACCAATGTTTTCTTTATGCAAATAAGAATGATTTTGTTTACCCAATATTCTTATTTCACCCGCATCCAACTTTAACTGGTCTAAAATTAAATTGATAGTTGTACTTTTTCCAGCACCATTTTCTCCTATGAAACCCACAATACGTCCTGTAGGAACTGTAAATGAAATATGATCTAACATAAAATCATCAAATTTTTTAGTCACATTTTTTACAACAATACTGTTCTGTTCCATAATTCCACCTCTCATTCTTCAAAAAATAGTTTTAGAATATTAGCCATTTGCTCATAGCTGATACCATGAGTACGACCGATTATAGCAACCTTTTCTAAAAGTTCTTCTGCTATTCGTAGTTGTTCTTCTTGAATAAATTCTTTATTTGGTGATGCAACAAAACTACCTTTTCCCGATACGGTTTCGATAAACCCATCTCGAGTTAAATCTTCGTAAGCTCGTTGAACAGTAATAACACTTATATGCAGGTCTTTTGCCAGTGCACGCATGGAAGGCAGGGCTTCTCCGGCAGATAGGGTACCATTCATGATTAAACTCTTAATCTGCATAGCAATTTGTTCATAAATAGGCTTATCACTACTATTACTTATGATAATTTCCATTCTAACTTCCTCTCACCACCTTCTGATATATGCGTACTTATACGATATGTACAGTGTATATGATAGTGTCAGAAATGTCAATAAAGTAATCCTACAATTCATTAAAATATACCATATAAAGTTTTCAAAAAATCAGCGTAATCCAACCTGTCAACCGGCATAATAAGGTTATTTCTTTGTGCAAATCAGCACGATAATGATAGGATGAGCGATGATGAATTAGAACTTCTGGCTCCATGGAACGAAATCGTCAAAGCTGAAATCGGACGTCGTGCAAACGAATCAAATCAATCATATGTGAATTGTCAAGGTGCTCCGGCTGCTGAAAAGCAGTCGGGGATTTTTTCTATCATATCTAAAAATTAAGCGCTTAACATATATTCAGATTGGCAGTGAAGTAGTTGCTAAAGAATATCCAGATAAGGTGATGCATTTGAGAAAATTGCAGGTATAGGACAACTGATACAAAGAATATGTTGGAAAAGAGGTGAGCATCATGGTAAATCAGTCAGTAATAGATTCCAGTGTGAATCTGGAGCAGTTAAAGGATATTGAAGACTTAATTCCTAATATAGATAAAGCTATTTCTGAGAAAGTGGAAACTTTTCTGGATAAATCTGGCGATCAGCCGTATGCTCACATGAATGAAGGGTATGTGGTAGTCGTGGAAATGACAGGAGAAATGGATGCTACAGATGCGATCAGTGATTATCTAAGAAAAAGAACGGAGTTGATGTATTAGATGCAAGTCTTGAAAAAATATCTTGCGAAGCTACAGATGTTATGTTAATGTGAAGTCAGGGAAAATGAACGTGATACATGGTTTCTGACTTCAAATTCAATGGAATAAGTAAGTTGGGAGCGATGTAAAATGGAACAAATGCAAATGAATATGCCAGATATGTACGATGCTGCATTGTATCTTCGGTTATCGAAAGATGATATGGAAGAGGGCGGTGCGAAGTCAGAGAGCAACAGCATTGCAAATCAGAGAGAGTTACTTCGGAGCTTTGTAAAAAGCCAGCCGGATATTCAGATCTTTGATATATATGTGGATGACGGATACTCAGGAGGAAATTTTGACCGACCTGAGTTTAAACGAATGACAACTGATATAGAAGCTGGAAAAGTAAACTGTGTGATTGTAAAAGACTTATCCAGATTCGGAAGAGAGTATATAGAAGCCGGGCGATGGATCGAAAAGACCTACCCGGCTTTAAATGTGCGTTTTATTTCAGTTACAGACCAGTTCGACAGTAAAACAGCAGATTTTTCAGAGAAGTCATTTGTAGTTCCGATCAAAAATTTTGTAAATGAAAGCTATTGCCGGGACATTTCCGGTAAAGTGCGAAGCCACCAGAAAATCAAACGTGAAAAAGGTGAATTTATTGGAGCATTTGCCCCGTATGGTTACTGCAAAGATCCGGAGAATAAGAATTGTCTGGTGATTGATTCTTATGCAGCGGATATTGTAAGAAAAATATTTTCATGGAAAATTGATGGATTCAGTCTTGGAGCAATCGCAGAAAAACTGAATGTACGTCATGTGCAGTCGCCAAAAGAATATAAAAAGGCAAATGGCGAGAATTATAATTCTGGATTTCACAGCTCAGACACACCGAAATGGTCGGCAGTGCAGATTAAAAGGATTCTAACCAACGAGGTTTACATTGGAAACATGGTACAGGGCAAGCAGGAACGAATCAGCTATAAAGTAAAGCAACGCCTGGATAAGCCAGAATCAGAGTGGGTGAAAGTAGAAAATACGCATCCGGCAATCATCAGGCAGAGTGATTTTGACGTGGTGCAGAAGTTACTCCAATATGATGGCAGAGCATCGAAAACATTAGACAGTGCAAACTTTTTTTCGGGATTTGTGTTTTGTGGAGATTGCAAGACCCCGATGATACGCAGGGTAAATCAGTATAAGGGGAAGAAAAAAGCTTTTTATATCTGCCAGACAAAGAATAAAGGTGGAGATTGTACCAGACACAGTATTCCAGAAGAGGTGCTGAAAAGGATTGTATTGAAAGAGATTCAGGCATATACAGCACTTTTTATAGACTATCAGATGATTATGGAAGAACTTTGTGAGATGCAAGTCAGTTACGATCAGGTAATCGGTTATGATACACAGATTAGTAAGTTGCAGGAAGAATATAACCGTTATTACAGTCTGAAAGCATCTTTGGGTGATGACTTGAAAGAGGGACTGATCAGCAAAGCGGAGTTCGATGATTTTCGGGAAAGTTATGGAAGAAAATGTGAAGAACTGGAGCAGATGATTGAGAATCAGAAAAAGCTGGTAAAGCAAATGTTTGAGGGTGGAGTGTCTGCAACTGTTCAGTTGGAGGACTGGAAGAAATCACTGGAAATCAAAGAACTGGATCGCACATTGCTGGCACTGACCGTAGATAAAATCTATATTTATGAAAACAAGCAAATTAAAATTCACATCCGCTATCAGGATATGATTGAGAAGATGAAAGTCATAAGACGGTTTTATGCGGAACACAGGACAGAGTGCAGGAAAGAGGTGGGATAAATGGCAAGAACAGCAAAAAGATATAAGAAAAACACAGAGAAGAAGATTTCTGGTATTCCGGTATGTATGGCTGCAATTTATGCCAGATTATCCGTAGATAATGATGAAAAAAAGTCAGAATCTATTGAAACACAGGTTACGCTGATAAAAGAATTCATTCAGAAGCACAATGAAAATCCGGACAAAGAGTATGAGATTGCTGTATATGATATTTATTCTGATTTGGGAAAAACCGGAACAAATTTTGACAGACCGGGATTTGAACGGATGATGAATGATGTCAGGGCAGGTAAAATAAACTGTATTCTGGTAAAGGATTTCTCACGATTTGGAAGAAATTACATTGAAACTGGTAACTATCTGGAAAAGATTCTTCCTTTTATGAAAGTGCGATTTATTTCTGTATGTGACAACTATGATTCATTTGCACCGGGTGCTAAGAATCAGGAATTATCCATGAATATCAAGAATTTGGTGAATGATGCTTATGCAAAAGACATTTCCGCAAAAGAACGGGCGGCGAAACGTATTGCACAAAAAAACGGTGAATATGTGGGATCTACAGCTCCATACGGATATTGTGTGGAAAAGATAAATGGAATTTGTAAGTTGATTGTGGAACCGGAAGCTGCAAAGATTGTCCGCAGGATTTTTGAAGAATATGCTTCGGGAGATGGCATACAGAGCATTATTGACAGGCTGTTTGAGGATAGGGTACATCGGATTTCGGACTATAACCAATATCATCATGTGTACTGTCAGGATGGAGAGAATCTTCATCAGTGGGGAAATTCTTCGATACGTGCGGTTTTAAATCGAAATAATTATTATGGTGATCTGGTTCAGAGAAAATACGAATCCAGATTTCAAAGAGGTGAAAAATGGTGTGACATACTGGACCAGAGTCAGTGGATTATTACGCCAAATGCTCATGAGCCGATTATCAGCAGAGAACTGTTTGACAAAGCACAGGTCAGGTTAAAAGTAGCACAACAGAAAGCAACAAAAACTACAGTAGGATGGGAAGAGGATGAAAGAGCATTTTACAATGTATTGTATTGTGGAGATTGTAAGCGAAAAATGTGTACACGTAGATACAGAGGCAATGTGTATTACTTTTGCAATGCTGCCTGGTATCGGGATGAAAGAAAATGTAGTCACAAATCTATTTCCGAAGAGAAGCTGCAGAAAATTGTCCGTTCAGAGCTGACCAGACAGTTTCAGTTATCTGACTTACGGAAAAAGGATATGTCTGCTATAAGCAGTGCAGTATTTCTTACCAAAATCAAAGAAATTCAAGCAGAGATCAGGAAACTGGATGCAGATATGGAAAGACGTTCAGAAAAACTGGCACAGGCATTTATGCAATATAAAGAGGGCGAACTTTCCAAAGAAGCCTATATAGAAATGAAAGATGACCGTAATAACTGGAAAGTGTTCTGTGAAGAGAGGAAGAAGTCTCTGGAGCAGACTATACGTAAACTGGAAAAACAGCAGAAAAAAGAAGCCAGATTTTTACGAAGTCTGTTGGAACTGGATGGGACAACCAGAATCAATGCGGAACTTGCGGAGAGCCTGATTGAAAGTATGTATCTATATGGTGATAACAGACTGGAAATCAACTTCGGGTTTAAGGGGGCGGTAGAATATGAGTAATCAGAAACTGATTATTGGATATTACCGTCTTTCCATGGAAGATGATTCAGAGGGAGAAAGCAACAGCATTATCAATCAGAGAAAACTGGTAAAAGATTATATTTCCAATATTCCGGAACTGGCTTCTATGCCATTTCAGGAGTTCTACGACGATGGATATTCTGGTTCTAGTATGGAGCGTCCGGCAATTAAACAGGTTTTGGAGCTTGCCAGAGAGAATAAAGTGCAGTGCATTGTGGTAAAAGATTTTTCACGTTTTGCCAGAAACTATATTGAGATGGGAACTTATCTGGAGCAGATTTTTCCATTCCTGGGAGTACGATTCATTTCTATCTCAGACCGATATGATTCTAAAGATTATAAAGGAAAGAGTTCAGACATCGAAGTACAGTTTAAAGGATTGATCGCAGACTTCTATGTGAAAGATCAGTCTGTAAAGGTAAAGGCAGCAGTCAACACCAGACGGGGAAAAGGTGAGTATTGTTGTGGTTCTGCACCTTATGGGTATCGAATCAATCCAGAAAATAAGAAAGAACTGGTGATTGTAGAGGACGAAGCGGAAGTGATTCGCAGAGTATTTGAACTGACCAATCAGCGATATTCAAAGATGGAGATTTGTCGGTTGTTTAATGAAGAGGGGGTACTGACTCCCTTGCAGTCTATGAGTAGACGACAGAAATCAGACAGCAAGAAAGCTGCATCAAGAGGACTGCAGTGGACGAGTGATATGATACGGAAGATTGTGGATGATAAAACTTATATAGGCTGTATGGTCTATGGAAAAACAAAGATTCCAGATCCCGGAACTGGGAAAGAAGTACCGGTACCGAGAAATCAGTGGAAAGTGATGGAAAATCATCACGAGCCGATTGTATCAAAAGAAGTTTTTGAAAAAGCACAGTCCCTTCAGATCAGATACACCAAGAAAAGCAAATTTGACAGGGAAACAACACTATTAGGTGGCTATGTAAAATGCGGGAATTGTCGCAGAAGCCTGACTTCAAGCAGTCCGATTCATGGTCATATTCTTTATAGCTGTGCTTACAGTAAAGGAAAAGAAGATACAGGATGTTTCGCCGGGAAAGCGGATAACAAAATGCTGGAGCATATCGTGCTGGCAGAAATAAAGGCTTACTTACGTCAGAATATCAGCCAAGAACAGATGCAGCAATCCATGAGAAAACAGCATGAGGACAGTATAGAAGCCTATAAGACGGAAAGTGCAGATTGTGAAAAGTGTCAAGAACAAATAAAAATCCAGAACCGCCAGAACTATGAGAAGTATCACGAGGGACAGATGAACCAGAACCAGTTTATGGAAGCCAAGAAGCAGTTGGAAGAAGAAAGAGAACGACTGCAGAAACGTGTACAGGAACTGGATGAGTTGATAAACGACGAGAAAGAAATCCTGATGAAAAAGAATGTTCCGGTGGAGCAAATGTTGAAGTATTTAGGCTATGAGAATCTGACACGAGAGATGCTGGAAGAATATGTGCAGGGAATATATGTGTATGATGACGGGAGAGTGGGGGTGGAGTATAAATAGCAACAAATTAGCATATAATAACAATAAAATTGTTGATAAAAAGCAATAATGATGTATAATTATATAAAGAAATGGAAAGGAGATGCAAAAAAAATGTTGTTAAACTTTAAAATGGAAAACTTTAGGTCATTTAAAGATGAGACTTTTTTTACAATGCTTTCAAGTAAACAGAAAACGCATAATGATTATGTGATAGATAAAAGTGTAAATGGTAATAAGTTAAGAGTATTACCAATGACTGTCATTTATGGAGCAAATGCATGTGGAAAATCCAACATTGTGTTGGCAATGGATATATTAAAAAAAATGGTTATGAAAGGAACCTTAAATTGCAAAGAGCTGGAATCTTATAAAAGTATGTTATCTTTTATTAGAGATACAAGTTGGTATGATCCGGTTTCTTTAGAAATTACATTTTCCACTCAAAATAATATTTATAGATACGGAATTAAGTTTACGGATATTGATGTATATAAAATTGAAGAAGAGGTTCTTTATGTTAATGATGACCTGTTCTTTTCACGAGATGATGAAAATCAAATTTATGTGGATGTAAAGAAATTAGTAAAAAAAGGTTATATTAATAAGGATGATGCGGATTTTTCTGAACGCTTGATTCACAAATTGAACCAGACATTGGATAAACAAAAGTTAGTTGTAGCAGGTGCAATTAGCAATTTGTTTGATAAAAAATATTTTGAGGATTTTAATTTATGGTTTGAAAAATTTAATGTTATTATGAATGCAAATGACATGAATTTTAGACAAAAAGACTTAAAGACGATATTTAATAAAAAACCAGATAAAGATATTCGTAGAAATATTTTCGAAAGTGCCTCAGTTAAAGAAGTTATGAATATAGCTGAGTTTGGAAATCAAAAAATTGGATTTATGGCAGAAACAGATAATGATGAATTATCTATGTGTTCAATGTATCAAGTACCATTAAGAAAAGATGAGCAACCACAAAAAAAATATGCAATATCCATGATTGTAGATTCAGAGCTGATGGAATCGAGAGGAACTATCCATTTGATTAGATTGTTACAACCGTTTATAGATGTTTTAGATAATGGCGGGGTCATTGTTTTGGATGAAATGGATGCTTCATTGCATTTTGAAATTGTTGTATCGCTGATAAGAATTTTTAACAATAAAGATATCAATAAAAATAATGCTCAGTTAATTTTCAATACGCATAATCCAATATATTTAGACGGTGAATTGCTTAGACATGATCAAATTGTAATGGTTGAAAAGCGAAGGAATGATATGGTGAGCGAGATATATTCTTTAGCAGATTACAAATTACGTCCAGAAGAAAGAATATTAAAAAATTATTTGAATGGAAAATATGGAGCATTGCCACATATGGATTTGGAAATTGCATTTAAGCACATATTGGAAAGAGAGGCGAATAATCTTGAATCGTCCAAAGAACAATAAAATACGAAGACCACAATTCCTCTGCATTGTAGGATGTGAGGGAAAAAACCAGGAAAGAATATATTTTGATAAAGTAGCAGAATTAGTGAATTGCGTTGAAGAAAGAACGCATGATTTAGTATTTGATTATGCGGAACCATATGGCGGAAATCCTAAGTGTGTGGTAGAACGAACTATTCAGAAATCTATTGGTAAGGAAAACAAAGTATCTGTTTTTGATTATGACGGAAAAAAGGATAAGTATGAAGAAGCAATAGATTTGGCAATAGAAAATAAGATTGAATTAGGATATACAAATTATTGTTTTGATTTATGGCTGATTCTTCATAAAGAAGACTATTTTGATATAGTACAAAATCAGGATGCATATGCTGATAAATTACGACAAGTTTTTGGGTTAGCAGCAGATGCAAACATAAAAAAAGAAAAAAGGGTAACGGAAATAGTCAATCAAATCGGATTATCTGATATAAAGAATGCAATTCAAAGGGGTAAAAAAATATCAGAGGATAATCAGGGTAAAGAGGCAAATAAAACGCCAAAAGAAAACAGATATTATGATAATCCAGATACGCAAATGCATGTGTTGCTACAATTTTTATTTGCGAAAGTAGGAATAAATATTGACGCATTAGGATAGAAAAGATGTAGCAATGACGTTACATCCTCCCCACCTACTTTGTGACAATTATATAACGTCCTCTATACAGAAATATGCGGTTTTAAGCCATTTTGGTGGCAAAAGAGCCGCATATTTTTTGTAGCAATGACTTGACATCCTCGGGGGCACTTTGTTTGGAGAATAGTTTTCCAAAATGAAAATGTTGTAGGTATGAGGAAAACATGTTATGGTATGTATACAATGCGTAAAGAGGAGCAGAAAAAATGAAGTACGAACATATCACAGAGGGCCGTTTCATAGATCGTCCTAATCGGTTTATTGCACATGTGGAGATCAATGGGCAGGTGGAAACGGTTCATGTAAAGAATACAGGCAGGTGCAGGGAGCTTCTGGTCCCGGGTACACAGGTTTTTCTGGAAAAGAGTAGCAATCCGGCGAGAAAGACAGCCTATGATCTAATCTGCGTAAATAAAAAGGGCAGGGGCCTGATTAATATGGATTCTCAGATTCCCAATAAAGCAGCACTGGAGTGGGTAAAGGCAGGACATCTTTTTCCGGAAAAAGTTCAGGTAACGCCGGAGAAGACCTATGGAAATTCCAGATTTGATCTTTATGTCTGTTCAGAGAAACGCAAGGCTTTTATAGAAGTAAAAGGTGTCACTCTGGAGTCGGATAATATAGCACGCTTCCCCGATGCACCGACAGAAAGAGGTGTGAAACATCTGAAGGAGCTGATCCATTGTATGCAGGAAGGATACGAAGCTTATCTGCTTCTGGTGATCCAGATGAAGGGAGTTGACAGGTTTGAGCCCAACTGGGAGACTCATCGGGAATTTGGAGAAACCCTGCAGGAGGCAAAAAAGGCAGGAGTGCATATTTTGGCCTATGACTGCCTGGTAGAACCTGACAGAATGGAAATTCAGGATCCGGTACCTGTATGCCTTGCTTCTGACTGGAAATAAAAAAGTATTCCCGCAATCAGCAGGTCCTATTCAAAATTCCATTGCCGCAGGCAATCTGGAATGAATTTTGGCTACGTTACTGTGAACAGTAACGTGTGTTTTATATTTCAGAGCAGTAAATAATTGTAGACATGAAAGTATATGAAATGTATAATCTGTATCAGAAGTTTTGTTGATAGATTTATAGGAAGATCAGTCAAAAAACTGAGATGATTATGAAAAAAGTTCCTGTAAAAGTTTTTTACGTGGGACTTTTTTTGCACCGTTTTGATGTTTACCCGAATTGGATAAGCCCTCTGTTTTAATTGGGAAAACAAGGTCACTGACACGCAGGTTATGAAACAGTAATAAATGGAAAGGAACTGGATATGAGAAAAAATCGAAAGAATGACTCCCATACCCGCAGAAAAAGAATTTGTATTGCAGCACTTCTTCTGGCAGGCAGCCTTATACCGGGAGGATGTGGAATAAAGAAAGAGAAAACATCGGACAGTGAATTGCCGGAGATTGTTATCGGAATAGATTATTTTGAACCTTACAGCTATCAGACGAGTGATGGCGAGTATAAAGGTATTGATGTGGAACTTGCAGAGGAAGCCTTTCAGAGGCTGGGTTATCAGCCTGAATTTGAGAAGGTTGTCTGGGAAGATAAAGAGAAACTTTTGTCAGATGGAACAATAGACTGTCTGTGGAGCTGCTATTCCATGAATGAAAGAGAAAACAAATATCAGTGGGCAGGACCGTATATGTACAGTCGTCAGATGGTGGTTGTAAGAGCCGAGAGTGAAATCCGGACACTTCAGGATCTGAAAGGGAAGAGGATTGCAGTTCAGGCGACTACAAAAGCAGAAGATCTCTTTCTTCATAATATAAAATCAGATCTTCCGCATGCAGAACAGGTGAACTGTTTTTCTTCGTCGAATGAGCTTTATGCTGCACTTAGAAAAAATTATGCAGATGCGATTGCGGGACATGAGGCAATGCTTGGCAGTCTGATACAGGATGGCAAGGGCGTTTACCGTATGCTGGAGGAAAGTCCTTATAAATCAGAACTTGGAATTGCTTTCAAAAAAGGAACTCACGAAGAATTGGCAGAAAAGCTTACAGAAACGCTTACAGAGATGCAAAGCGAAGGGATTACAGAAAAAATAGTTACAAAATACGGATTGGATGCGGACGAAACTCTGCCGGGAGGAGAAAGTAAATGAGCAGACAGATAAGAAGGCAGATACCGCAGAAACAGAAGAAAAAGAGGGTCGACAGAAATGCGTGTTTGCTTGTGTTTATTCTGATTTTTTCCGGAATACTGACTTTTCTTCTGCTGACAGCGAGAGATAATAGCAAGCTGAACAGTACTCTGGATGAGACCTTTGATTTTGTAAAAAACCGAATTGAAAGTTATGAGATTTATAACACCAATGATCAGGTGAAAAGCCTGGTACGTCTTTTGGACAAAACAACAGAATTAAGCAGAGTCATAGAACAGGAAGGAAATCTCAGTACAGAAATGCTAGACGAATATGCCAGGGAACAGCGCCTGACAGGAATCCTTGTACTGGATCAGAATCTGAAGGTGACAGAACAGAGTGCAAAAGATGGAGATACTATGTCGCTGTGGCAGAAGCTGATCAAAAGTGATTATGTACGTGATATTGCAGAGCATCCGGAAAAGACTTATACCACTCGTCTGAGAAATAAAGGAAAGATCTATGATTTTGCGGCAGTGGCAAGACAGGATGCAGCAGGTATCCTGATCACATATGCGCAGAAGGAGGAAGTAAATGAGCTTAACGGAGATCTGACGATGGCATCGTTATTTTCTGACTTTCCTTTTGAGATGAATGGAAGTGTTGTGATCTGTGATGATGATAAGGTTGTCAGTACAAACAGACAGGAGCTGACTGCCCGCTCTATAGAAGAAGCAAAAAGTCAGTATAAAAATAAATTTGAGGTAGATGAGAATGGAATTGTCCATCTTCGTTCAGAGACAGGAAACTGGTTCGGACGTCGGGAGAAGATCAAAGACTACGATGCATATATCTTTTTCCCGGAAAGTCAGGTGTACATCACACGAAATATTATATGTGTGATTTATGTGCTGCTTGCACTGCTCCTTTTCTTACTTTATCGGGTGAACAGGAGCAGAACAGAAAAGAGAAGTATCCTTCAGGACCAGAAAAGACTTCGGGTGATCAATGCACTGGGGCATGCATATGCCTCTATTTCTCTTGTGAATCTAAAAACAGAGGAAATCGAAATCCTGAAATCTTCAGGAAATATGAAGCCAGATCAGAAAGGGGATATGCTTTTCAAAGCGCATCAGGAAGAACTTATAAGGCAGGTGATTGCAGAGCCATTTCAGAAGGCATACTGGGAATTTGTCGATATAAGTACGGTGGCAAAACGTCTGGAAGAACGTGAAACGCTGAGTTTTACAGCTCGGACAGTGGATGAAAGATGGATGACAATGATCATTGTGCCACAGGGATATGATAAAGATGGGAAATTGTGTACAGTTCTGGTTGCAATCCGTGATGCGACAGAAGAAAAAGAACGTGAGATTGCGCAGGATAGGAATCTGAGAAATGCACTTGCGGCTGCAGAACATGCGAACAGGGCGAAGACTGTGTTTCTGAATAATATGTCTCATGATATCCGCACGCCGATGAATGCGGTCATTGGATTTACTGCGCTTGCGACAACACATATTGACAATAAGGAGCTTGTTCTGGATTATCTGAAAAAAATCCATATATCCGGTCAGCATCTGCTCAGCCTAATCAATGATGTGCTGGATATGAGCAGAATCGAGAACGGTTCCGTACGGATTGAATATACAGTTGTACACCTGCCGGATATCTTGCATGACTTAAATACAATTATACAGGAATCTGTACATTCTAAACAGCAGGAGCTGTATATTGATACACAGGATGTACTCCATGAAGATATCATTACCGACAAGTTGCGCCTGACGCAGGTGCTTCTGAATATCAGCAGTAATGCTGTGAAATTTACACCGGTCGGGGGTACGGTTAACATTCGTGTTTCTGAGAAACCATGCAGAAGAGACGGATGTACAACAGTGGTATTCAGTGTGAAGGATAATGGAATTGGGATGTCGCCGGAGTTCAGGGAGCAGGTGTTTGACTCATTTACAAGAGAACATACCGTTACGGAGAATGGAATAGGAGGAACCGGTCTCGGAATGGCAATCACCAAAAACATTGTGGATATGCTGGGCGGTACGATTCAGGTTGAAAGCGAAGTAGGAAGGGGAACGGAGTTTACGGTTATGCTTGAATGTGAAATATCAGGGACGACTGTGAAGGAGGAACCTGATTCGGAGCAAAGAGAGCCCCTTAAGAATGAGAAGCAGAAAATCCGGGCAGAAATCCAGAGGCGTTATGAAGGGAAGAAAGTTCTTCTTGTAGAGGATAATGAGCTGAACCGGGAGATCGCAACAGCGATCATGGAGGAAATTGGTCTGGATGTGGATTGCGTTGAGGATGGTACAGATGCTGTGAATATCATGTCATCTGCAGAAGGCAGAAAATATGATCTGATCTTCATGGATATTCAGATGCCGAAGATGGATGGATACACCGCAACCCGGGAAATCCGTACATTGAATGATCCGAAATGCGCAAATATACCAATCATTGCGATGACTGCCAATGCTTTTGAAGAAGACCGTAAAAAGGCAATCAAAGCGGGTATGAACGCTCATATTGCCAAACCAATCAGCGCAGATATAATTCTGGAAAATCTGGAGAGAATGCGCTAAAACAGAAAGTATTTTAATGAACCTGCTGAGAAAAGTTAAAAACTTTTCAGCAGGTTTTAATTTATCCAAAAAATTACATGCATACTGTCAGAAGTGCTAGTGTAAATATCTGAGCGTTCACGTATAATGTAGATAAACAAAAAATCTTCTCACAAAATTAAGTAAAAAAGAGTCCGAGGAGTACATTAAAAAAGAAAGGAGATGTTTGTATGAGTAAAAAAATGAGGTTGTGGATGGCAGGAACAGTAGGAGTCTTAATGGCAGGCTTTATGAGCGTAAGTGTTTATGCCCTTGAAGAAAAGGATGTTATTGGAACCTGGTATGTAAATGAGCTTTCTATGGGCGAAGGTGCATCCTTTCATCCGGGGGCAATGGGAATGGAAGTGATCGTGGACATTAAAGAAGACGGTAAAATGGAAACAACAAGTTCTGTTTATGGGGAAGAGCCTGAAGTAGATGAATCAGAGTGGAAAATAGAAAATGATAAAATTTTGATGACTCATAATGATCAGACAGAAGAATGTGAGTACAAGGACGGTAAGATAACCTTAACAGCAGATGGAACGACAATGATCCTGAGTCAGGAAAAGGAAGAGTATGAGCCTTACGTACCGGGCAAACCGGTAGAAAATCCAACTATGAAGGATTTTGAAGGAGAATGGAGCTGTACTCTGATGGAAGCATTTGGAATGCAGATGCCGGTTAATGCTGACTTTACAGGATTTGAAATGAGTATGTCTGTGGAAGATGGAAAGGCTGAAATTATCTTAATAGAGAGCGGAGAAGAGACAAAAGTAGAACTTCAGGGCGACGTGGAAGGAAACGCACTGGTATTAAAGGCTGTAACAGAGGATGAGGCAGGAACTATGTTTTTCAGTCTTGATAATATGAAGTTCAATTTACTGGATGATGGAAAACTGTGTTTGATAGCAGAAGATGATGCAGAGGAATCTGATGACGGCGAAGAAGCAGATGATTCTGAAACAGGTGAAGTTGATTTTTCCGTAAAGACATATTTTGAAAAAATAATTGTTACAGAATAAGGTAAAATACTGCCGCACCATTCCGGTGCGGCAGTATGGGATTTCAGATAAAAAAGGAGGATAGGGTATGGGATTATTTGATAAGAAAATCTGTAACATCTGCGGGGAGAAAATTGGTTTATTGGGAAATCGAAAACTGGATGACGGAAATCTGTGTAAGGATTGTGCGAAAAAATTATCACCATGGTTTGAGGAGCGGCGGCACAGTACAGTAGAGGATATCAAACGTCAGCTGGAATATCGTGAAAAAAACAAAAAAGCGGTAATGGACTTTTGTATAACCCGTCAGATCAATACCAGAAATTACAATGTTTTTATTGATGATAATAAGGGGAATTTTACTGTTGCGCGGAAACTGGATGTTAATGAAAACCCGGATATAGTTCCTTTATCAGCCATTGTACAGTGCAGAGTTGATGTAGACCAACAGCAGCAAGAGGAAACATATACAAAGGATGGAGAAACTGTAAGTTATCAGCCACCGGTATATAAATATGAATTTGATTATACTATGCGTATTAAAGTGAGAACTCAGTGGTTTGATGATATGGATTTTCGCTTAAATACTTTCTCTATAAGCAGTGATAACAGAAGGGAATTGATGGAAGTGGAGCAGACTGCTTATCAGATTATTGCGGCACTGACACCAAATGCAGCCGGGATGCAGCCCGGGATGCCCGGAATGAATATGAACGGAGGGATGCAGTCTGGGATGCCGGGAATGAACATGAACGGAGGAATGCAGCCCGGAATGTCCGGAATGAACATGAACGGAGGAATGCAGCAGACGGGAATGTCAGAAACGAACATGACCGGAGGAATGCAACAGAATAACAGTTCGTGGAAATGCCAGTGTGGTGCAGAGAATACCGGAAAGTTTTGTGAATACTGTGGTCAGCCAAGACCGTTTTAAGTAATGATTAAACAGAGTGGACATAATTGTTCACTCTGTTTGTGATAAAAAGCTCTGAAAATAGATGATTTCTCTAAAAACTATATGATAAAATGGCGCTTTATAGTATAATTATTACAAAAATGGATTAGAGCGTATTTGAAAAATCATTCCTGCAAATTGTGACGCACATCTTGCGTAAAGCATTTTTCAAACCCGCTCCGGTAAGAGAGGAACTTTCATGACATACAGTAAAAAGAGGACTCTGTCATATGGAGTGATTCTGATAAGTGTGTTGCTGGCTTATTTCTGCAGGCAGGTGAGAACGGAAAATGTTTTTATGAGAAATCTGGCAGATCAGTGTCGTAGCTGTATTTATCTGGGAATGTACTGTGCCTGGGTGATTTATCTGAGAAGACATGTAGTACATAAAAAAACGCGCAGATGCTTGACTGCAATTGGCTGTCTGATGGTATTCTGGTTCTTTGTGCGGACAGTAAAATTTCATATTTTTCATGATCCTCTTGGAGAACATATCTGCTGGTATCTATATTATATTCCCATGATTCTGATTCCGGTTCTGGGTTTGGCAGCAGCAATGTTTTTGGGCGAAAAGGAGGAAGAGAAAACGATCAGAAAGATTATAATTTTGCTGACCGTTGCAGCGATATTGATCGTAAGTGTTTTTACAAATGATTTGCATCAGCTGGTATTTCGTTTTTCCAAACAGCCCCCATTTTCGGATAAAGATTACAGCTATGGTATTGTTTTTATGGTGATTCAGGGATGGATCTTGATCTGTCTGACAGGGATGGAAATCATTCTGATCAGAAAAAGCAGAATTCCGGGAAAGAAACAGTTCTGGCTGCCAGTGATTCCGGGAATATTGCTTCTGGGGTGGAATATCGGAAATATACTCCGCCTGCCTTTCATCAAAATCATTGCAGGGGATATGACGGCAGTGTGCTGTCTTTTAATGGCGGCAATTTTTCAGGGTTGTATATTATGTGGATTGATACAGACCAATAATCGATATTTTGAATTATTCCAGACTTCCGGAGGACTGGATGCAGAGATTACAGATCATTCTTTTCAGCGCTATTATCATTCCGGTGATTTTCCCGAGCTGTCGCCTGAACTGCGTAGAATCATAATAGACAGATCATCAGTACAGGAACAGGGAATCCGGATCAACCATATTCCTATAAGGGGAGGACATTTGTTTTGGTCAGAGGATATTTCGGTACTGTTGGATCAGTATCAGGATATTCGGGAACAGCAGGAGGAACTGACTGCCAGAAACCGTCTGTTACAGAAAGCTTATCAGAAAGAGGCTGAGCGGAGAAAAACAGAAGAACAGAACCGTCTGTTAAATATGATACAGAATCAGACAGCCGGTCAGCTGGAATTGCTGTCACAGTTTATGGATGAGCTGGAACGGACAGAATCAAGGGAACAATATGATCGGATTCTCGGTAAAATTGTAGTTGTTGGCACATATTTGAAGCGGAGAAAGAATCTGGTGCTGACACAATATGCATCAGATGGAAATTTGCTTACAATGGAAGATCTCAGACAAAGCCTGGCAGAATCCTGTGACAGCTTAAAATTATGCAGGATCCGGGCTGCTTACTACGTGGAAAATGTGGATGTGCAGATGAATGCAGATGATATACTAAAATGCTATGACACCTTTGAATGGCTTGTGGAACGATTGCTTGATACCATGCAGTCTGTTTTTTACCGTGTGTCGCAGATTGATGATGCTCTGCGGATTTCAGTTCATATTGTATCAGAGGCGGATCTGCGTGGATTCATGTTGGAAAGGCCGGAATTAAAAGTGCAGCAGGAAGATGAAAACGAATGGTTTATCAGATGTATCGTCTTCAGAAAGAGAGGCGGAAGATGATCAGTTTTGTGGAATGCAGTATGGCAATACAGAATGCTCTGATGATTCTTCTTGAAATCTGCATGATTCTGGAATTAATCCTCCTGCTGGTAAGAATCACCTGCTTTTCCGGGAAAAAGAAAATCGTAACGGCAGTGGTTGTCTTTGCTGTTTCTTTTATGTTCATGGGCGTTCTGATGAATGATCACAGATATTGCCTGGGAGAAAGTTCCTATCAGCCAATGCTTCAGGGTTATCCGGTCAGTGTTTTAATGGCAGTAGTTATGGGATTGGTGCTTTATCTTTGCAGAGCAATCTGGAGAGAGAGACGCAGATATCATCATTCCCTGTCTTACTGGTCTGTGAATGAGGCTGTGAATGACGTTCCCTGTGGAGTCTGTTTTTCGGATCCTTTTGGAAGGATTGTTTTGTGTAATACCAAGATGCAGGAGCTGAGCAGAATCATGACAGGTTCTTATCTGCAGGATTATGACGCATTAAGGAAAGCAATGAGTGGGGAACCTGAATCGGAAGGTCTTTGCAGATTGAGCAAAGACAGTAATGTGTTTTATTTTCCTGATGGTTCCGTCTGGATGTTTCAGGAATATAGTCTGCAGGAGCCGGATTGTGCAGGTTATCTGCAGACAGTGGCAGTTAATGTATCAGAAATTTATTACAATGGTGAAAAAATTAGGGCAAACAATGAAAAGCTGGAAATCCTGAATCATAAGCTGGAGGAAATGTACGAAAAAATCGGAGATAAAATCAGAGAGCAGGAGACGCTTGTCATGAAAATGCAGGTTCATGACAATTTTGGACGAAGCCTTCTGTCAATACGCAGAATATTGGAAAGGAAAGAAGATCCGGATAAAATGGATAAACAGTTGTCTGTATTGAAACATCTGGTTTATATTCTTACCGGTTCTGCTGTTGAGAGTATGGAAGAAGTATATAAAGATACGGTCAGACATGCAGAAGAGCTTGGAATTTCAGTTCAGATCAGTGGGAACTTTCCCATGCATCCATCTTACAGGCTGCTGACAGACAGGGCAATCCGCGAATGTGTGACAAATTGTGCCAGACATGCCCATGGCAGTACTGTTTGGGTGAAGATAGACAAAAATGCAGATGAATATACTGTTCAGATTACCAATGATGGAGAGGTGCCTGACAAAAATGCGGAAGAAGGCGGTGGTTTATCTGCACTGAAAAAGGCAGCTGAATCAGGAAAATGCAGGATGCAGGTTTCTTTTTCCCCTGAGTTTTGTCTGATATTGAAAATGCCACTGACAGAAAGGATGGGATTCGATGGTACGGATACTGATAGTAGAAGATCAGAAGATCATGCAGAAGTATTTTGAATATATTATTATGCAGGAGCCGGAATTCCGACATGTCCAGACGGTTTCGGATGCACGTGAAGCTGTAAAAATCTGTGATTATTCGGCAATTGATCTTGTGATCATGGATGTGCAGACGTTTCATAATCATGATGGACTCAGTGCCGGAAAAGAGATCAGGGAGAAGTATCCCTATACAAAGGTATTGATTGTTACTTCCCTGATCGATCCCAAGGTGCTGGAGAGGGCAAAGAGCGGATGTGCAGACAGTCTCTGGTATAAGGATCACGGGGAAGAGGAAATACGGAGTGTGATCCACAGAACGCTAAATAGTGAGCAAGTATTTCCGGATGTGACACCGAAGGTGGAGCTTAATTGGATCACAAGTGGCGATATCAGTCCCAGACAGCTGGAGATGCTCCGCCTGTATATCCGTGGAATGTCATATTCAGAAATTGCGCGGGAAATGAAATGCTCTACCTCCGGGGTGAGATGGAATTTTCAGGAAATGATCGCCAGGGCAGGATACAGCTGTAAAGAAGATTTGATAGCGGCTGCACTGGAAAGTAAGTTGATCGTAACTACGTTAAAATAGCAAGTTTATAAACTGCGAAGTTATTCTGTTATGAGCAGAAAGCGAAGCGGAGTGCAAATATCCGTTTGATAAGAAGGGAGATGAGAGTATGAAAAAATATTCGGTTGCTGTATGTGTTTGTGCGGTACTGTTTTCTGTTGGTATTCATGGCGGAGGTATGAGAGAAGTATTTGCCAGAGCACCTGGGGCAGATGAGAATCTGACAATTCTGCAGGACATTATCAGGGAAAATGAATGTCAGGCCGGAATGGCATTTCTGGGATATACCTATGAAGGTGCAGAGGCAGCAGAGATACTTGAATATACCAGACAGGGAGAAGTGGCAGCTGCGTATCCTTTTTTACAGGATGGAACAGTGGTTGATGCAGGGGGATATGAGATTTATGCCATTGTCCCGGGGGATGATTGCAGGGTCAGCGTTTATCCGGCTCAGCCTACGGAAGAAGGGGAATATCTGGATGATCTGAACGCCCCATATTATACGGGGAGGGAGAATGAAATCATTATCCTGCGCTGCAATGTGAGTGAGATTCATTCCAATGTGATGGTTTCTGTACAGAAGCAGAATATGAGTGTGCAATACCATCCTATGGTGTCGTTAAAGGATGGACATCTTGCAGCAGAAACCCACTGCTATGATTTCTCCATATATTATAATTGGGATGAGTATGATCCGGAATATAATCCGGTGCATGAATCAGAGTACGATTCAGAGTGTAATCCGGAGCATGATTCAGCATTGAATATAAAGATTGCCAGAGAACAGCTCTCAGAAACAGATGAAGTCAGCTATTACCTTGGTCTTGGGATGTCTCTGTGGTATACAGGCACTGAGGAGTACATTGAAGGAAGAAATTGTCCGGTATTTGTTCTGGGAACGGATCATGAGGATCATTTTACAAAAGAACATTATTATGCAGTAGGAGACAATGTGGTTTATTATTATGATCCGTCAGGTGATGCATGGCTTCTGCTGGGGGCAGGCTGACAGAAGCTTTACCAATATATTATAGAATTTTGATTAATCAGAGAAAGAGGAAACAGACATGAATGATTTTTTGACAGAAAAAAATAAAAAAGCAGGGGTGTTGGGAAAACTGAAGTGGGTTCTTTGTGGCTTCTGCATACTTTTATCCCTGGGAGCTATTGGTGCATCGGAGAAGTATATTGGTGAAGGACGCTGGGGAATGGCAGCAACAGAGATCCTGCTCTGTCTGTTATTTTTATATCCGACTTTCAGGGAAGTTCAGAAAGCATTACGGAAGAAAAAAGCCAGGGAAATTGCCTGCTGGTTTGAATCTTATGCCCAGAATACGGTCTCATTTGAGAAACTTGAGCAGGAGCTGGGAAAAGGCGCAGTAAAAAAACTGGAAAAATTTATTGCCAGGGGATATATCCGGAATATCCAGATAGACAGAGAAGGAAATTATATTATGATTACTGCACCAAACAGACGTGTAAATGAAAAGATTTATATTACAGTTACCTGTACCAGCTGCGGTGCAAAGAATCAGGTAATAAAAGGACGTCTGAGCAATTGTGAATATTGCGGACAGCGTCTTAACTCATGATACAAGTACTGAGAGAGAGGATTATCAGGAGTGTTCATAAAAAAGAGAATAAATTTTGGCTAAGTTACTGTGAATGGAGTGAACAGTAACACTATTCCATCGCCGAAGGCGATTTCTAAAGATTTGAGTTTGAGAGCGTAACTGTGTGAAGGTGCTGAATCGTCATAGTTGCTATAGAATGTGGTATATTGTATACAATTTACTGATTCCACATCCTTTACAGTACAAATATCTGCACTTCATAGAAATTTTGGATAAAATCATAGAAGAAATTTATAAAATTTGCTAATAAAACTGGATAAAATGTGCATTTTATGTTACATTTAATAAGGTATATGTATTGAACTTATTTATCTGGTTTTATTGGCCCTTTTTTGAGTGCAGAGATGGAGGGAACGGATAAGAACAGATATCATAAGGATAAAATTTTATCGTGAGGAAGGTGAGCAATTGGAAAACTATACTAAGTACAAACTGAAAAGCAGTGATGAACTTGCATCAGTGCTTGACGGTAAGGACAACCTGTTTGTGATTGCCTGCAACAAATGTTTCAAAGAATTTGAAACTGTTGACGAACCGGATTGTGACGAATTTCTGAAATTCGCTGCAGATCAGGGAAAGAATGTTACAGGCAGTGCAAAATTTGATTTCTTATGCAACAAGATGCACACAGAAAGAAAATTACAGGATCTGATTCCGGAAGGTACAGAGAATGTAGTAGTAATTTCCTGTGGCCTTGGTATTCAGACCGTTGCGGATCTGGCAGGTAAGCCGGTAGTTGCTGCAAGCAACACCCTTAACTACAGAGGTCATCATGGCATGGCACTTACCAAGAAGAGCTGTGACGCATGTGCGCAGTGTTATCTGAACATTACCGGAGGTGTCTGTCCGATCGTTGACTGTTCAAAGAGTCTTGTCAATGGACAGTGCGGTGGAGCAAAGAATGGAAAATGCGAAGTAGATCCGAATAAAGACTGTGCATGGGAGAAGATTTACCAGAGACTTGAAAAACAGGGACGTCTGGAAGAATTCTTAAACCAGCCTGTACAGGTTCGTGATTTCTCCAAAGTTAATTTCAAAGTGATCAACGACTATGTGAAGTCCATCAGAGAAGAAAGACTGGACGGATATTACGGCGGTGTTCATCCGTCAGAACGTAAGGAATTCAGTGAGCATATCGCTCTGAAGAAATTCCCGGATCCGAAGACAGTTGTAATCTCCATGTCACAGCATCTGGGCGCACCGGCCAATCCGATCGTTCAGGTTGGTGACACTGTAAAAGTTGGTCAGAAGATCGGTGAAGCTGCCGGATTTATCAGTGCTCCGGTACATTCCAGCGTAAGCGGAACCGTAGTTGCTGTTGAACCGCGTATGCATGGCACACGTGGAAGCGAAGTGATGGCTGTTGTCATTGAATCGGATGGAAAAAATACTCTGCACGAATCCGTACAGCCACATGGTGATCTTGACAATCTTACTCCGGATGAGATCATTGATATCATCCGTGAAGCCGGAATCGTTGGTATGGGCGGTGCAGGTTTCCCGACCTGTGTCAAACTTAAACCTGCCAAACCGGTAGATACCATCCTTCTCAATGGATGTGAATGTGAGCCTCTGTTAACAGCAGACCACAGAGTACTCCTTGAGTATGCAGATGACATTATTTTTGGCCTGAAAGCAGTCCTTAAGACAACAGGTGCCGAGAAGGGTATCATCGTTATCGAGGACAATAAGCCGGATGCCATTGAATTAATGCAGAAAAAAGTTGCTGACATCGGAAACATGGAAGTATTTGTTGCAAGAACCAAATACCCGCAGGGCGCTGAGAAAACTCTCATTAAGCGCGTTATGGGAAGAATTGTTCCAAGCGGTGGCCTTCCGGCAGATGTCGGCGTTGTAGTAGATAATATCAGTACAGTAAAAGCAATCTCCGATGCGATCCAGACAGGAATGCCTCTGGTTGAGCGTGTTGCTACAGTAACAGGCGAGAAGATCAAGAATCCTGGAAACTTCGTTATCAAGATCGGTACAAGCGTAAGAGAGCTGATCGATTACTGCGGCGGATTTACAGATGACGATGTTCTGGTTAAGATGGGCGGACCAATGATGGGATTCCCTCTGAACACACTGGATGTACCGATGATGAAAGGCTCCAATGGTATCATTGCCGTTGAACCGGATGAGACAAAAGAACAGCCATGTATCAAGTGCGGACGCTGCGTAGATGTCTGTCCGATGGAACTTTCACCTCTGTATTTCGTGAAATATGCGAAAGACGAGAACTGGCAGGGCATGAAAGACATGAACGTTATGGATTGTGTTGAGTGCAGATGCTGTCAGTATATCTGTTCTTCCAAGATTCCGATCATTAACAGTATCAAAGCCGGAAAAAATGCAGTAAGGGGGATGAAGTAATATGTTGATTACCCAGTTAAAAGCAAAAGAAGCAATTACATCACTGACAGCCGGAAAGAAAGTTTTCATTATCAACTGTCATGGATGTAAAGAAGTTCGTTTTCCGGAAAAAGAAGCTGCCCGACTTCAGAAGGAACTTGCAGCTGAAGGAAATGTGACAGGAATCATGACAACTGATTACATCTGTAATCCGGAAAATATGGAATTACGTCTTAAGAAACATATGAGCAAGATCCAGGAAGCAGATCTGGTTCTGGTATTCTCCTGCGGTGTTGGTGTACAGACCGTTTCAGAATATCTGGAAGACAAGATGGTCTGTGCAGCCTGCGATACATACCCGGTACCAGGTTTCCAGGGCGTGACACCGTTAGAGTACAAATGTGACCAGTGCGGTGAATGCTACCTGAACCTGACAGGCGGGATCTGCCCGATCACAGCATGTTCAAAGAGCCTTGTGAACGGCCAGTGCGGTGGTTCCAAGAACGGTAAATGTGAAGTGGACAGCGAGATGGAATGTGGATGGGAACGCATCTACAGACGTCTGAAAGAGATCGGACGCCTTGACGCGCTGAAATGTCCGACACAGATTCATAACTTTGCAACAGACGATGAATTAAAATAGATTATAATGATTGGAGCAATGTACAATGAAAATGAAAGAATTATTCGACCGTGGTGAATTTGTAGTTTCTGCAGAAGTAGGACCGCCAAAAGGAATCCACGTAGATGAGCTGGTAGAAGAAGCAAAAACATACCTTAAGGATGTTCATGCAGTTAACGTAACTGATAACCAGTCTTCTGTTATGCGTCTTGGATCTCTTGCAATGTGTAAGGTTCTCAAGGATGCAGGCATGAATCCTATTTTCCAGCTTGCATGCCGTGACAGAAACCGTATCGCCCTGGAGTCTGATCTTCTCAGCGCTGCAATGCTGGGCATTGACAACATCCTCTGCCTTACTGGCGACCATACAAAGATGGGTGACCACCCACAGGCAAAACCTGTATTCGACCTTGACTCCGTATCCCTTCTTCACACAGTGAAGCTTCTGGAATCCGGTGTGGATCTTGGTGGAAACGAACTGGTTGGCGAGCCTCCGAAATTCTCCAAGGGTGCTGTTGTATCTCCATGCAGCGATTCCGTTGACGCACAGCTTGCAAAAATGGAAAGAAAAGTAGCAGCAGGTGCAGAATACTTCCAGACACAGGCAGTATTTGAACCGGAGAAATTCATCAAATTCATGGAAAAAGCAAAACAGTTCGGAAAACCTGTACAGGTTGGCATCATTATTCCTAAGTCCGCTGGAATGGCTAAATTCATGAACAACAATGTTGCCGGCATTCATGTTCCGGACGAAATGCTTGAGGAACTGAAAGCAGACAAAGAAAAGACAAAAGCAGGTATCACAGGTGTTGAGATCGCTGCACGTATTATCAAAGAGTGTAAGCCATACTGTCAGGGTGTACATATCATGGCACTTGGCTGGGAATCCAAGATCCCGGATCTGCTGAAACTGGCTGAGATCTAAGAAAATAAAACTCTGAGCTGTAAATAGTAACATCATTACAGAACAGTACTGCAAATAATTAAAAAAGCTGTCTGGATTCCGGATGTATTTGCATCCGGAACAGACAGCTTTTGTTGTATCAGCATCTAACCCTTAACCGCACCTGCGGAAACACCTTCTACAATGAATCTGGAAAGAAGAATGTAGACAATGATGACCGGGAAGATGGAAAAGGCGATCATTACATACACCTGTCCCATGTCAAACTTAAGGAAGTCTGCACTTCGAAGCTGTGCGATCAGTACAGGAAGTGTTTTTTTCTTATCTGAGTGAAGAACCAGCGCCGGAATGAAGTAATTATTCCAGCTCTGTACAAAGGTAAAAATTGCCTGCACAGCGATAGCCGGTTTCATAAGCGGGAATACGATTTTGTTAAAGGTATTAAATTCACCGGAACCGTCAATACGTGCTGCTTCCACAAGTTCCAGAGGAAGGTTGCTTTCCATGTACTGTTTCATATAGAAGAAAGTAACAGGAGCAGCAATACTTGGAACGATCAGTGGGACAAAGGAGTCGTCCAGACCTATTTTTCCCAACAGCTGAAGGAATCCAAGAGCAGTTACCTGAGTTGGGATCATCATGACTGCAAGGATAAATGTAAACATAAATTTTTTTGCTTTAAAATTGTATGCATGGATAGCGTAAGCAGTCATTGTTGAAAAATAGGTACATAAAACAGCGGAGCAGGTAGCAATGAAAATACTGTTGAACATACCATTCCATACAGGGAGTGTTCCTGCGAGAAGATTTTTCCAGTTCTCAATGAGATGTCCTCCGGGAATGGCTGTGAATCCCTTTTTCAGTGCGCCATTAGATCTGGTGGCATTGATAAACAGTACATAAAACCAGAACAGGCAGAAGAAGGAAATGATGATCAGTACGATATAGGCAAGAGTACGCTGACCTTTCATGCTCATTCCTTTTTTATTTTTGGAGTTTTTTTCATTCATTCTTCTCACCTCCATCAGTCTTTTATCTTGTTAAAGCGGAATACGATCAGGCTGAGCACTCCTGTGATAATGAACAGGAATACGGATAATGCACCACCCATTCCGTAGTTCTTGCTGAACAGATGCTTGTTCAGGAACATGATCAGTGTCATAGTGGAACGCATGGGGTCGCCGGTTCCGTTTGTCAGGATCTGAGGTACATCGAACATCTGCATGCCGCCGATCAGGGATGTGATCATAACATAGATCAGGATTGGACGAAGGAGTGGAAGAGTGATCTTTCTGAAAATCTGTGAGGAAGTTGCACCGTCTACTTCAGCTGCCTCGTAAAGCGAGGAGTCAATTCCCATCATACCTGCCATAAGAAGAATAGTTGTATTTCCGAACCACATCAGGAAGTTCAGGACTGCAACAAGGGTTCTGGCACTCCAGGCATGGCTGAAAAAGGAATATGCCTGTTTCAGTATTCCTGACTGCATCAGCATTGCATTGATGGGACCGCCGTCTGCAAATAAGGTAAAGAATAACATTGCAAAGGCGGATGCCATGATCAGGTTTGGCAGATAAATAACTGTTTTGAAGAAGCGCTGTCCCTTAAGCCGGAGGCTTGGATTGGAGAACCAGGCAGCCAGGAGCAGGGAAACCAGGATCTGTGGGATAAATCCCATTACCCACATGATCATTGTGTTTTTAAAATAAATCCAGATATCGCCACCCTGAAAGAGCTTTGCATAATTGGCAAGTCCCACAAAATTCGGTCCTATCTGCGTTAATCCAGATCTGTAATTTTCAAAGAAACTGTTATAAATTGTACTGATAAGCGGAACGAGCTGGAATATGAGATATACTACTACAAATGGTATCAGGAAGATATATCCCCATTTGTTATAGCTGACCGCTTTATGGTTATTATTCTTTGCCATTATCTTCCTCCATAGTCTGCTGTAATCCAAAATGTGCCTGCCTGATGGTCAGGCAGGCACACAGGTTTCAATGTTTGATTAATAGGAAAGTTCCGGATATTTTTCTACAACTGCCTTATAGAACAGGTCGAGAGCTTCATCATAAGATGCGTTGCCTTCGAAATAGTTCTTCATGGCATTCTGGAATTCTTCGTTGCAGCCCTGATCATAGATACTCATGTTACTCAGATCAATCTTATCAGCGCCTGCACAGAACATAGCCAGAGGATTCTGTCCACCAAGAACTGCATCGCCGTAGCTTTCATCTTTAGCCATTTCTTCCATGGCAGGTTTATTGTTTACGAAGTCATTATCAGCAGTAACGATTTCTTTCATAACGTCAACGTTAGTTGTCATCGTTCTCATGATATCAGCAACCAGTGTGGGATTGTCTGTGCCTGCAGCTGCTGTGATCCATGTTCCGCCCCAGTAGAAGCCCTGTGGCCCTTCTGTTGCAGCCCAGCCGCCATCTTTACCAACTGAACCATCCTGGTCAGCGCTCATGGAGAAGTCGATGAACCATGCAGGTCCGAAATATGAGAATACATTGCTGTCTTTGAAGAAGCCCTTGCTCCAGTCATCACTCCACAATTCATAGGTAGCTGTTTCTCCGGCATCAACCATTTCCTTGGACATATCTACCCAGTTTTTGATATTGTCATCAACAGTGATCTTTCCGTCAACAACCCATGGGGAAGTTACATTATTAGAGAATACACGGTAGGCATCATTTACAGTGGAAGTCATCTGATAGCCTTTTTCCTTCAGCTCTTCAGCTGTTGCCTTAAATGTATCCCAGTCTGCAACTTTCTTCTGAACCTCTGCCGGATCATCGCTTCCGAATACTTCTTTTGCAATATCTCTTCTGTAGATCATAGCACCCGGGCAGCCCTGCCAGGAAAGACCTTTTAAGTTGCCATCCGAATCTGTCATAACATCTTTGGTGTACTGATACTGGTCTGCAACTTCCTCATCTGTGATTCCCAGATCTGCCACAGACATTGTATAATCTGTATTTACATATTTCAGTGCATAATCGGCTTCAACAAGGAAGAGATCGATTTTGTCATCTGCTGCTGCATCAGCCTGTTTCAGAAGAGTCTCATCCAGATTATTCTGATATGCATTGTCATCAGAAGGAGTAATGTTCCATACAACATCAACATCTCCGATTTTGCCATGAGTTCCGTCAACTTCTTCATATCCGGGATAGTGGTCAGTCAGACGGGATTTGAATTCTTCATTCCAGCAATAAATGTTTAAAACTTTACCTTCGTCAGCGGCTGCATCTTCAGCCCATGTTGGAACTGCTGTAAGACCGGCAAGCATAGCTGCTGTTAATGTAATTGCCATAGCTTTTCTCTTCATCATGTTATTACCTCCTTGTGATAATTGTTTTGGGTTGATTGTAACTTTTCAGCAGTCCACCAACTGTGAAGATACTGAAGATTTTCTTATTTTGCCAGATTTCTGACTGATGCACCGGGGAAAAGTCTTCCATCAACGGTGAATTTATCGATGATCGTTGTTTTAGGATTTTCGATAAGATCAATCAGCTTCTGTGCGGCAAGCCGTCCAATCGTTTCTGTGTCCTGACACAGAGTTGTCAGCCGTGGCTCCAGGATGCGTGCAAAAGTAAGTCCGTCATAGCCTGCAATGGAAATATCATCTGGTATTCGAAGTCCACGTTCGTGGATTTCATTGATGCCACCCAGTGCGGAGAAGTCATCCGGATAGAGGATACAGGTAGGAGGATCTTTCAGATCCAGAAGCTCTGAAGTTGCTATTGCTGCAGCTTCTGCATCTCGATAAGGAATGACTGGCATATATTCATCAGGTATATCGATTCGTTTTTTCTGGAGAGTTCTGTAAAAACTTCCAAGTCTGTTTCGTGTGACAGAGGAATCTTCTCCGTGAATATAGGCAATCTTTCTGTGTCCCCGTTCAAGAATATAAGAGACAAGTTCTTCCATTCCCTGAATGTTGTTGGAAACAACAGCAATTCTTCCATCAAATACATGATCGATAGTGACTACCGGTATCTCGGACTGTACCAGGCGCTGTACCTCTTCTGTAAAAAAATTGATACAGGCGATCACCACTCCATCGACTCCACGGTAACGGCAGTGCTCATAATAACTGAGATGCTGACCGGAGAGGTTTCCGCTGGTAAAAGTGATGTCATATCCTCTGGATTCGGCAGTGCGTTTAAAGCTTTCCAGTACATGATTGAAATAATCATGGGTGAGGCCACTCATGGCTTCGTCTACAAAAAGTACGCCAAGATTATAACTGCGTCTGGTCTTTAGTGCTCTTGCTGAGGAATTTGGAAGATATCCCATTTCTGATGCAGTCTTCAAAATAAGCTGTCGGGTTTCTTCGCTGATATCCGAATAACCATTAAGTGCTTTGCTGACGCTTGCAACAGATACGTTACATTGTTTTGCGATGTCTTTCATGGATACCATATTATAGTCCAGCCTTTTCTGTTTTTGTTTCTAAAACGTTTTCGCAAGCTAATCGTACTTTATTTTCAGATAAAATTCAAGTATTTTTGTTATATTTGTATAATTTGTCCCTGTTGCACAAAAAAGAATTTATAATAATTTATTAATTTCACAAAAAACAGGCTTTAATATAACGAAAAGTTTCGCAATGATCTTACGGAAGTTAAAATAACAGTTGTGAAATATTTTGACTGCTAAAAATGTAGTTGATTTTTTTGAAAAACTGAATTATACTGTGATAAATCCAATCTAAACTATATAATAAACATATAAATTCTGAACGTATTCGTTTTCGCAAGTCTGTTTTCGGCCTTTTCTTCACAAGTGTTTATTTATTCTTTTTAAGGAGGCTTTTCAATGAAATTCGGATATTTTGACGACAAGGCGAAAGAATATGTTATCACTACACCACATACACCATTACCCTGGATCAATTATCTGGGAAGTAATGATTTCTTTTCACTGATCTCCAACACCTGCGGAGGATATAGCTTTTATAAAGATGCAAAATTGTTGCGAATTACCAGGTACCGTTATAATAATATTCCTGCAGATTCCAACGGAAAGTATTATTATATTAATGATGACGGAGTAATCTGGAATCCGGGAACTATGCCGTCTGCAACAGAAACAGATACTTATGAATGCAGACATGGTCTTGGATACAGTCGCTTCTGTTCTTCGAAAAATAATCTAAAAGCAGAGCTTCTGGTTTTTGTGCCCTCTGATGCTTCATGTGAGATCAATTGTCTGAAACTGAAAAATAACTCTGAAACTGAAAAAAATATTTCTCTGTTCTCATACGTGGAATTCTGCCTCTGGAATGCAGTGGATGACGCATCGAACTTCCAGAGAAATTTAAGTATCGGAGAAGTGGAAGTACAGGGGAGTACGATTTATCATAAGACAGAATACAGAGAAAGAAGGAAACATTACAGTTTTTTTACAGTAAATACACAGGTGGACAATTATGATACCAACAGAGATGCTTTTCTGGGAGCAGGAAACGGGAATGCTTTTCCAGAAGCTGTATGTAAGAAAAAATGCAGTAACTCTATTGCAAGCGGATGGTATCCCATTGCTGCACATCAGATAGATCTGACTCTGCTGCCGGGAGAGGAAAAAGAATTTGTTTTTATGCTGGGATATTGTGAAAATCCGGCAGATGATAAATGGGAAGCTCCCGGAATTATCAATAAAACCTCTGCAAAAGCATTGATTGAAAGATTTAATACAATGGAAAAAGCGATGCAGGCCTTTGCAGAACTGAAAAATTACTGGGAAACATTGCTGGCACGCTTTGCAGTCGTCAGCGAGAACGAACATATTGACCGCATGGCAAATATCTGGAATCAATATCAGTGTATGGTAACCTTCAATATGTCCAGATCAGCATCTTATTACGAATCAGGAACAGGACGGGGGATGGGGTTTCGCGATTCTTGCCAGGATCTTCTGGGATTTGTGCATCTTATCCCGGAGCGGGCAAGGGAAAGGATTATTGATATAGCATCTACACAGTTTCCGGATGGAAGTGCATATCATCAGTACCAGCCGCTGACAAAACAGGGGAATCTGGATGTTGGAAGCGGATTTAATGACGACCCGTTATGGCTGATCGCAGCAGTAGCAGCATATATCAAAGAGACTGGTGATTATGGGATACTTGATGTGCAGGTACCCTTTGATTGTAAGAAGGGAACAGAGGTACCGCTTTTTGAACATCTGGAGAAATCTTTTTATTACACAGTAACCCATCTTGGTCCTCACAAACTTCCTCTGATCGGAAGGGCAGACTGGAATGACTGCCTGAATCTGAACTGTTTTTCCAGTGAACCTGGAGAATCCTTTCAGACAACAGGGCCGTCGGAAGGCCCTGTGGCAGAATCTGTATTTATTGCAGGTATGTTTGTGAAATATGGAAAAGAATTTGAGGAACTCTGTGAGCGGACCGGGCACACAGAACTTGCAAAAGAAGCAGGGAAAGCAGTGGATGAGATGTATCAGGCAGTGCTGGATAATGGATGGGACGGAGAATGGTTCCTGCGTGCCTATGATGCACAGTCTGAAAAGGTTGGTTCAAAAGAATGCGAAGAAGGAAAGATTTTTATTGAACCACAGGGATTCTGTGTTATGGCAGGAATCGGCAAGGAAGAAGGAATAGCAGAAAAAGCTCTGGACTCTGTGAATGAATTGCTGGAAACAAAGTATGGAATAATGATCCTTCAGCCGGCTTATACAAGATACCATCTGGAACTTGGGGAAATTACTTCTTATCCGCCTGGATATAAAGAAAATGCAGGAATTTTCTGCCACAACAATCCGTGGATTTCCATTGCGGAGACTGTGCTTGGAAGAGGAAACAGGGCATTTGAGGTTTATCGTAAAATATGTCCATCTTATATTGAGGAAATCAGTGATATTCACCGGACAGAACCATATGTATATTCGCAGATGATCGCGGGAGCTGATGCACCAGGATTTGGAGAGGCAAAAAACAGTTGGCTGACAGGAACTGCAGCGTGGACATTTGTAAACCTGTCACAGGCGCTTCTTGGTATTCTGCCAGGATATGATGGTTTGATCGTAGACCCCTGCCTTCCGGAAACGTTTGGCGATTTTAAAGTGAACCGTCATTTTAGAGGGGCGGATTATCATATTGAAATCCATAAACCGAAAGGTGTGCAGAAAGGAGTCAGATGGATTGAGGTAGATGGTGAGAGGATAAATGGAAACCAGATTCCTATGGTCAATGGCAGAAACGAATACCATGTAATTGTACAGATGGGATAAGTGATAAATAAAAGTCCCCACCCATTGCTTATTGCCTGATGCAATTAAAGCAGAGGGTGGGGACTTATTTGAACAGGTTAAAGTAAAATACCTGTTTTATTTATTTTCTTCCTGAACTTCGATTTTACGAATTGTCTTGTTTTTGATTTCTTCTTTGATGGATGTAAGGAATTCACCAAGATCTTTCATTCCTTCATCACCAAGGTAACGGCTTCTTACGGAAACCTTGCCTTCTTCTTCCTCTTTGGCACCGACGATGAGCATATATGGAACTCTTGCAAGACGTGCTTCACGAATCTTGTAGCCCATTTTCTCGGAACGCTGGTCAACGGAGCAACGGATTCCGTTTTCTTTTAACTGTGCTTCCACTTTGGCAGCATAGTCGTGGAATTTCTCAGAGATCGGAATTACACGAACCTGTTCTGGGCAGAGCCAGGTCGGGAACATACCTGCATATTTCTCAATCAGCCATGCCAGTGTTCTCTCATAGCATCCCATGGATGTACGGTGGATGATGTATGGACGCTGTTTTTCGCCATTTTCGTCGATATAGTACATATCAAACTGTTCAGCAAGAAGAGCATCCCACTGGATCGTGATCATTGTATCTTCTTTTCCGTATACATTTTTGGCATTGATATCAACCTTAGGTCCGTAGAAAGCAGCTTCTCCAACATCCTCTGTAAATGGAATGTTCAGTTCTTCAAGCATCTGGCGGATATGAGCTTCTGTCTGATTCCACACTTCTGCATCACCGATGTATTTCTCTTTGTTGTTCGGATCCCATTTAGAAAGGTGATAGGTTACGTCCTCTTCTACACCAAGAACCTGCAGGCAGTACTGTGCAAGTGCGATACAGTCTTTAAATTCTTTTACCATCTGGTCAGGTCTTACGATCAGATGACCTTCGGAGATCGTGAACTGACGTACACGTGTCAGACCATGCATTTCCCCGGAATCCTCATTACGGAACAGAGTGGATGTTTCACCGTAACGAAGAGGTAGATCACGATAGCTGTGCTGTTCTGCTTTGTATACATAGTACTGGAATGGGCATGTCATAGGACGAAGCGCAAATACTTCTTTGTCTGTTTCTTCGTCACCGAGAACGAACATACCGTCTTTGTAGTGATCCCAGTGACCGGAAATTTTGTAGAGATCACTCTTTGCCATTAACGGAGTTTTTGTTCTGATATAGCCACGTTTTGTCTCTTCGTCTTCAATCCAGCGCTGAAGCTCCTGCATCATGATCACACCGTTTGGCATGATAAGAGGAAGTCCCTGTCCGATCACGTCTACAGTTGTGAAGATTTTCATTTCACGTCCAAGTTTATTGTGATCGCGTTTTTTTGCTTCTTCCATCTGTTCCAGATGTTCTTTTAACTCATCCTTGGAAGCATAAGCTGTTCCGTAGATACGTGTGAGCATTGCGTTCTTTTCACTGCCTCTCCAGTAGGCGCTGGAGGAGGAGAGAAGCTTGAATGCTTTTACACCCTTTACGCTCATAAGGTGAGGACCTGCGCAGAGGTCTGTCCAGTCTCCCTGGGAATAGAAAGAGATTTCGGAGCCTTCCGGAAGATCTTCGATAAGTTCTACCTTGTATGGTTCATTTTTCTCCTGGAAGTATGCGATGGCATCTTCTCTTGATTTTGTGAAGCGTTCAATCTTAGCGCCTTTTTTGATGATCTTTTTCATTTCTTTTTCGATTGCATCCAGGTCATCACGGGAGAATGGAGGGCAGTCGAAATCATAGTAGAATCCTGTATCAATAGAAGGTCCGATAGCAACCTTTGCATCCGGGAATAAGGTCTGTACTGCCTGGGCAAGTACGTGGGATGCTGTATGGCGGAGAACTGCAAGTCCTTTTTCATCTTTTGCTGTCAGGATGTTTAATTCGCAGTCACTGTCAATAACTGTTCTCAGGTCTACAACTTCTCCGTTTACTTCTCCTGCACAGGCAGCACGTGCAAGTCCCTCGCTGATGTCGTAAGCAATGTCGATTACGGATTTTGCTTCAGCGTATTCTTTTTTTGAGCCGTCTTTTAATGTTACGATCATGATGATTATCTCCTTTACGTTAGTATGGATTTGTTATAGTTGCTGTTCACTGTTGATATCCCGCGGAGCGTGTTGCTGAGAACGGAGTGAACAGTAACAGTTTTTTGTACTGCGAAGGGGTAAAAGAAAGAATAAAAAAATCCCCTACAGTACGGTTAAATACTGTAGGGGACGAGATAACATTACTCGCGGTTCCACCCCGGTTGTTCTGATACATTACTGATGGATAAATCATCTGATCAGAACCGCTTCATTCGATGGTAACGGAATCACCGGACTGTATTAAAGTCACTCAGAGGTGGTCTTCGGCTGGTTCGCGATGAAATGCTTGCACCGGTATACATTTCTCTCTGTAACGTTCCTCAGCGTACTCTTCTCTTCAACGTTTTAATCCTTCTTATCTTTTCTGCCGCCTATTATAAACTTGCAAAGTGGGTTTGTCAATCAGTAAAATGCAAAAAGTTGATTTACGAAAATAGAGATTAATGTTATACTGACGAAAGTGAAAAACAATAAAAAACATGAAAGGAATCAGATAAATGAGCAGATGGGAAGAAAATATACGTAAAGTAATACCATATACACCAGGCGAGCAGCCCAATCAGCCGGATATGATCAAGCTGAATACCAACGAGAATCCGTATCCGCCGGCACCTGGAGTGGAGAAGGCGTTGAGGGAGATGGATACAGATACTATGAGACTTTATCCGGATTCTACAGCAGGAGAACTGGTACATGCCATTGCAAAGAATTACGGGCTGAAGGATGAACAGGTTTTTGTGGGAGTAGGTTCCGATGATGTGCTTGCCATGAGTTTCCTTACATTCTTTAATTCACAGAAGCCGGTTCTTTTTCCGGATATCACATATTCTTTTTATGATGTATGGGCAGACCTGTTTCGCATTCCATATGAGAGACCGGCACTGGATGAGAACTTTCATATAAGGAAGGAAGATTATTTCAGAGAAAACGGAGGAATTGTATTCCCGAATCCGAATGCGCCGACAGGTGTGGAGATGCCGCTGGAGGAAGTGGAGGATATTATCCGCCATAATCCTGATGTGATTGTGATCGTGGACGAGGCTTATGTGGATTTTGGTGGTCAGTCGGCGCTTCCATTGATTGAAAAATATGACAACCTTCTGGTCGTACAGACATTTTCCAAGTCGCGTTCTATGGCTGGGATGAGAATTGGTTTTGCGTGTGGAAATGAGAAACTGATCAGATTCCTGAATGATGTGAAGTATTCTTTTAATTCTTATACTATGGACCGTACAGCGATTGCTGCAGGTGTGGCGGCAGTTGAAGATAAAGCATATTTTGATGAGACATGTAATAAAATCATAGAGACAAGAGAATGGACAAAGAAAGAATTGAAGGCACTGGGATTCTCTTTTCAGGATTCTATGTCTAACTTTATTTTTGCTACGCATAAAACCTGCCCTGCGAAAGAACTTTTTGAGGCATTGAGAGGGCAGCATATTTATGTTCGTTACTTCCAGAAGGACAGAATTGACAATTTCCTTCGTATCACAGTTGGAACAAAGGAAGAAATGCAGAAATTTATTGATTTTTTGAAGGATTATCTGAAGTAAAAGTTAGGAGGTTTTATGGAAGCACTGGTACATTGGTTCTCGCAGAATCTGTCACAATATATTTCACCGGAAGGGGCAGTTTTTATTATTTCAATGATTCCGCTTTTGGAACTCAGGGGAGGATTGCTTGCAGCATCCTTACTTAAGATATCGGCTGCAAAGGCAATTCCACTGTGTATTGTTGGAAATATTATTCCTATTCCGTTTATTCTGTTGTTTATCAGACAGATTTTCAAGGTTTTAAAAAAGACGAAACTCTTTCGGGGACTTGTTATGAAATTGGAAGACAGGGCAATGAGAAAAAGTGATCAGGTAAAGAAATATGAGTTTTGGGGACTGATGCTGTTTGTGGGAATTCCGCTTCCGGGAACAGGGGCATGGACAGGATCTCTGATTGCATCTCTTCTGGAAATTGATATTAAGAAGTCCTCTCTGGCAATTTTTTGTGGCATTATTATGGCAACTGTCATTATGTATATTGTTTCCTATGGATTAGTGGGAAATCTGGTACATTAATTGTCTTCTTAAATAAGTGTTATTAATATCTGATTTACCGGAAATCCGGGGACATATTTTATGTCTCCGGATTTCTGCTTTTATGTCGATAATATCAGTTTTATGACGTATAAAACAGCTTGCCAATAATAAAGATTTGGAATAATATGGTATTGTCAATTATGAAGAAGGTGTGCTAAGATAAATATAAAGATACCGGTGTGCAGACAGGATTACTATAGGAATTAACTTGTCGACACAGGAGCAGGAGTATAATTTTCCTGCGATATGCATTGCTGCAGATCTGATATTCGTGTCACTTCAGACAGATTATCCCACTAACTGTTACAGGAAAAGTTAATAAAGAATAAATTACTCAGATATATAGGAAATCAGAAAAACAAAAATAAAAATAATTATCAATATTAACAATCAAAACAAAAAGCAGAGGATTATTTTATGAGAGAAAAGTATGAATCATTATCACTGGCAACTTTAAAGGATTTGGCAAAAGCCAGAGGATTAAAAGGGGTTTCAGCATTGAGAAAACCGGAATTGATCGAGAGAATGCTTCACGAAGATGAACTGGAAGGTGAGACAAAAAAACAGGAAACAGTCCGGGAGAAACCGCAGCAGAGTGAAGTGGAAGGTAACGGAGAGAGAATCCCCCAGTATAACAGAACACCGGAACGTACACAGTATCATGCCCCGGCAGAGACAGTACAGCTTGACAGTGGAGAGAGAGCAGACGGAATCCTTGAGGTACTTCCGGATGGATATGGGTTTATCCGATGTGAGAATTATCTTCCAGGGGAAAATGATATTTATGTATCACCTTCGCAGATACGCAGATTTAACCTGAAAACAGGTGATATTATTAAGGGGAATATCCGTATCAAGACACAGGGAGAGAAATTCAGTGCTCTGCTATATGTGACCTCTATCAACGGATTCCATCCCAGTGAAGGGCAGAGACGATATAATTTTGAAGATATGACACCGATTTTCCCAAATGAGAGGCTGATAATGGAAAGACCGGGTGGCACAGTTGCCATGAGGATCGTAGATCTGATCAGCCCTATCGGTAAAGGACAGAGAGGAATGATCGTATCTCCTCCGAAAGCCGGTAAGACAACTTTGCTGAAAGATGTGGCAAAGTCTATTCTGAGAAACAATCCGGACATGCATCTGATCATTCTTCTGATCGATGAGCGTCCTGAGGAGGTTACAGATATCAGGGAGGCCATCTGTGGCGATAATGTGGAAGTCATTTATTCTACATTTGATGAGCTTCCGGAACATCATAAACGTGTGTCTGAGATGGTAATAGAACGTGCACGTCGTCTGGTGGAACATAAAAAAGACGTTACAATTCTTCTTGATTCTATTACAAGACTGGCAAGGGCATATAACCTGATCATACCGCCCAGCGGACGAACTCTTTCCGGTGGTCTGGATCCGGCGGCTCTTCATATGCCGAAACGTTTCTTTGGTGCGGCCAGAAATATGAGAGAGGGCGGAAGCCTTACTATTCTTGCTACAGCGCTTGTGGATACGGGAAGTAAAATGGATGATGTAATTTATGAAGAATTTAAGGGAACCGGTAATATGGAACTGGTGCTTGACCGAAAACTGCAGGAAAAGCGGGTATTCCCTGCAATTGATATCCAGAAATCCGGTACAAGAAGAGAGGATTTGCTGCTGAGTAAAGAAGAACAGGAAGCGGTTTACATTATGCGAAAAGCCCTCAATGGAATGAAGTCAGAAGATGCGGTAGAACAGATCCTGAATATGTTTACCCGTACGAAAAATAATGCTGAATTTGTGCAGACTGTAAAAAAACAGAAGTTTATCTGAAACGTTGTAAAAAAACAGTTACTGTTCGCTCCGTTCTCAGTAACAAAAATATTAAATAAATTTTAAAATAAATTTTAAAATAACTTGCATTCCATGGGACGATATGTTATACTCATAAAGCTGTTTAATAGTAAATTCGTCAAATGAATACGAATAGAAAATAGAATCTTTACAGAGAGGTGAAAATCATGAGAGAAGGAATCCATCCTAATTATTATCAGGCAACTGTAACCTGCAACTGTGGTAACACATTCGTAACAGGATCTACAAAACAGGACATCCACGTAGAAATCTGCTCTAAATGTCATCCATTCTATACAGGTCAGCAGAAAGCAGCTCAGGCTCGTGGACGTATCGATAAGTTTAATAAGAAATACGGCCTGAACAAATAATCAGAATATAGTAAGAATTGAGAAGGTTGAGGTTGGGAAATCTCAGCCTTTCTTGTTTCTTTGGGAGAAATATAATGAAATCATCGAACATCGGCGGTCAGGCTGTAATGGAAGGCATTATGATGCGCCATAAGGATAAATATTCCATTGCTGTCCGAAGACCGGACAATGAGATTGAATTAAAAGTAGAAGATTACAAATGTGTATTCGGAAATGCAAAATTTCTCAAATATCCACTGATTCGAGGTGTGGTAAGCTTCGTGGATTCTCTGGTGGTCGGCACAAAATGTCTGATGTATTCAGCGGAGATTGCAGGGGATGAGGAGGACGAAGAGGATAAGCAGAAGAATGCTGCTCTTTCAGAAGAGGAGCTTGCTGCAAAAAAGGCAAAAGAAGATAAGCAGTTCAAATGGCTGTTATATGTGACAGTTGCTGTCTCAATCGTGGTATCAGTTGCCGCCTTTATGTTGCTGCCATACGCCCTTGCAAGTCTTTGCAGAAGGGTTGGCGCTTCGGAATTTGCAGTTACAATAGTTGAGGCATTTGTAAAGCTTGCATTGTTTATGGGATATATGCTTCTGATTTCCAGAATGAAGGATATTCAGAGAACATTTATGTATCATGGAGCAGAGCATAAGTGCATTAACTGTGTGGAACATGGACTGCCGCTTACGGTGGATAATGTTCTTGCAAGCTCCAGACTGCATAAGAGATGTGGAACCAGTTTTCTGTTTCTGGTTATGCTGGTTAGCATTTTTCTGCATTTTATTTTTGTATTGGTTCCGTTTTACTGGGTGAGACTGTTTGGAAGACTTCTTATGGTGCCGGTTGTAGCAGGAATATCTTTTGAGATTATTCAGTGGGCTGGAAGATCAGACAGCAAACTTGCTGACTTTTTCAGTAAACCGGGTCTGGCAATGCAGAAACTTACAACTAAGGAACCGACAGCAGATATGGCAGAGGTTGCGATCAGGGCTGTAGAGGCGGTTTTTGACTGGAAAGCATATCTGAAGGAAGAATTTGGAGTTGAAGCAGAACAATGAACGGAGAAACTCTGACAGGATTATTAAAAAAAGGACAGATGATCCTTGCACAGGCGGGGATTAAGGAAGCCGGGCTGGATGCCTGGCTTCTCCTGGAATATGTCACAGGAAAAAGCCGGGCGTATTATTTTGCATACGGAGAAGAAAGTGTCACAGAAAGTGCTGCTGAAAGATATCTGGAACTGATCAGCAGACGTGCGGGACACATACCGCTGCAGCATCTGACGCATCAGGCTTTTTTTATGGGGCATGAATTTTATGTGGATAAGAATGTACTGGTACCCAGACAGGATACGGAAACACTTGTGGAGTCCGCTCTTGAATGCATGAAAGCTGTGAAAAATCCATATATTCTTGATATGTGTACAGGATCCGGCTGTATTCTTATCAGTATTCTGAAGGAGAGAGCTGATGCACACGGAACAGGCGTGGATCTGTCAGATGAGGCACTGAAAGTGGCTGTGCGGAATGCACGGACACTGGAAGTGGCAGAGCATGCGGAATTCGTACAGAGTAATCTGTTTTCTGAAATGCAGAATACTGTGTACGGAACAGAGTATATGAAAAGGACTGTTGTAAAAGATACTGTAAAAATGACAGAATGCGAAAATAGTAATAGAAATTATAGCAGAGCTTATGATATGATTATATCAAATCCGCCATATATTCCTACAGCGGAAATTGAAGATCTTATGGATGAAGTAAAATTGCATGATCCGCGTATGGCGCTGGATGGTATGGAAGATGGACTTTATTTTTACAGGGCTATCACGAAACAGGCACAGGATCATCTTGTTCCGGGTGGTTGGCTTTTATATGAAATCGGATGCAGCCAGGGAGAAGATGTGGCAGCTCTTTTGCGGAAATATAAATTTGAAGATATTGAGATAAGGCAGGATCTGGCCGGGTTGGACCGGGTGGTTCTGGGGCGAAAGAAATTACAGGAGGATAAATATGTTTGATAAATTAGACGATCTGCTCATTCGTTTTGAAGAGGTGCTTAATGAGCTTGGAGAGCCGGGAGTTACCGATAATCAGGAACATTTTCAGAAGCTGATGAAAGAGCAGAGCGATCTGCAGCCGATAGTAGATGCTTACCGGGAGTATAAGAAAAACAAAGAAACGATACAGGACAGTCTTTCCATGCTTGAGGAAGAGAAAGATGAAGATATGCGGGAAATGCTGAAGGAAGAACTGTCTGAGGCAAAGAAGAATGTAGAGGAACTGGAGCATGAACTTAAGATCCTTCTTCTTCCGAAAGATCCTAATGATAACAAGAACGTTATTGTGGAGATCCGTGCAGGTGCAGGTGGGGATGAAGCTGCCCTTTTTGCAGCAGAGATTTACCGTATGTATGTGAAATATGCAGAATCCCGCCGTTGGAAAACAGAAATGATGAGTCTCAATGAGAACGGAATCGGCGGATTTAAGGAAGTAACATTTATGATCACAGGTGCAGGTGCTTATTCCAGACTGAAATATGAAAGTGGTGTACATCGTGTACAGCGAGTTCCGGAAACAGAATCCGGCGGACGTATCCATACCTCTACCTGTACAGTTGCTATTATGCCAGAAGCAGAGGAAATCGATTTCCATCTGGATATGAATGACTGTAAATTCGATGTGTTCCGTGCATCCGGAAACGGCGGACAGTGTGTCAATACAACAGACTCTGCTGTGCGACTGACACATATTCCTACCGGAATCGTAATTTCCTGCCAGGATGAGAAGTCACAGCTTAAGAATAAAGATAAAGCACTGAAAGTTCTTCGCTCCCGTCTGTATGAGATGGAGCTTGCCAAACAGCATGATGCTGAGGCTGAGGCAAGAAGAAGCCAGATTGGAACAGGTGACCGTTCAGAGAAGATCAGAACTTATAATTTTCCACAGGGCCGTGTGACAGACCACAGAATCAAACTGACACTGCACAGACTGGAGAATGTTCTGAACGGGGATCTGGATGAGATCATTGACAGTCTGATCGCAGCAGATCAGGCAGCAAAATTAAGTAATCTTCAGGATGCGGAATAGAATATTGCGGAGAGGGTATGTGACAGAAGATGACTGAAAAAGTATTGATATGAGAGAAGAATGTCAGGAGGAAAATATTTATGCAGAAAACAGCACTTGTAATTATGGCGGCAGGAATCGGAAGTCGTTTTGGAAAAGGAATCAAGCAGCTTGCACCGGTGGGACCATGTGGAGAGATTATTATGGATTATTCCATCCACGATGCGCTGGAAGCCGGATTTAACAAAGTAGTGTTTATTATCCGTAAAGATCTGGAAGAAGAGTTTCGCAGAGTGATCGGCGAGCGTATTGAGAAAATTACGGAAGTAGAATATGTATTCCAGGAGCTTGATGATCTGCCGGAGGGATTTACGAAACCGGCTGACCGCATGAAGCCCTGGGGAACCGGACAGGCTGTACTTGCTGCAAAGAAGGTTCTGGATGAGCCATTTATTGTTATCAATGCAGATGATTATTATGGAAAAGAAGCTTATGTGAAGGTGCATGATTATCTTGTGCAGGAACAGCCAAAGGACGGAAAACTCCATATCTGTATGGCCGGCTTCAGGCTTGGAAATACATTGAGCGATAATGGAAGTGTTACCAGAGGAATCTGTCATATTAAGAATGGACAGCTTACAGGTGTGACAGAGACACATGATATATTTAAGACTGCCACAGGTGCAGAGTCAAGAAATGCAGACGGAAGTGTGCAGGAACTGGATGTAAAGGATCTGGTGTCCATGAATATGTGGGGACTGACACCGGACTTTATGGAGATTCTTGAGAAAGGATTTGCAGAATTTCTCAGTGGACTCGCACCGGAAGATACAAAAAAGGAATATCTGCTTCCGGAGTTAGTTGACCATCTGATCAAAAATAAAAGTGCTGAAGTTGATGTCCTGGAGACAAAGGACACATGGTTTGGTGTAACCTATCAGGAAGATAAAGAAACAGTAATGAGAGCATTTAAAAATCTTACAGAAGCGGGTATATATCCTCAGGGACTTTATCAATAAGTTAAGCAGATATCTGCAGCTTTCGCAGGAGACATGTCTGATCTGATTAAAAGCAGTTTTGGGTGTGATCCGGGAAATACAGTATGCAGTGCAGAAACAGAGGATATTGTAAAAAGTAAAGGAGAGCAACTATGGGAAAATATTTTGGAACAGATGGATTTCGTGGAGAAGCAAATGTTAAACTGACAGTAGATCATGCATTTAAGGTGGGGCGCTACGTAGGCTGGTATTATGGAAGAGACCATAAAGCTAAGATTGTTATTGGAAAAGATACAAGAAGAAGCAGTTATATGTTTGAATATGCACTTGTTGCAGGTCTGACAGCGTCCGGTGCAGATGTATATCTTCTTCATGTAACGACGACCCCAAGTGTTTCCTATGCAGTACGTACAGAGGATTTTGACTGTGGTATTATGATCTCCGCAAGCCATAATCCATTCTATGATAATGGTATCAAACTTCTCAATGGAAACGGACAGAAGATTGAAGCGGAAGTAGAAGCAAGGATTGAAGCATATCTGGATGGCCTGATCGAGGATCTTCCTCTGGCAACTAAAGAAGATATTGGACGCACTGTGGATTTTGCTTCAGGAAGAAATCGTTATATCGGACATCTGATTTCTATTCCAAGCAGGGATTTCAAAGGCATTAAAGTAGGGCTTGACTGTGCAAACGGAAGTTCTTCAGCTATTGCAAAGAGTGTATTTGAGGCACTTCAGGCAAAGACTTATGTGATCAATAACCAGCCGGATGGTACAAATATCAATACAAACTGTGGCTCTACCCATATTGAAGTCCTGCAGAAATATGTTGTGGACAATGGACTGGATATCGGTTTTGCTTATGATGGTGATGCAGATCGCTGTATTGCTGTTGACCATAAGGGAAATGTGGTCGACGGTGATAAGATTATGTATGTATGTGGAAAATATCTCAAGGAGCAGGGCAGATTAAAAGATGATACAGTAGTAACCACTGTTATGTCAAACCTCGGTCTGTACAAATCTCTGGAGAGAGAGGGTATGAAATATGAGCAGACTGCAGTAGGAGATAAATATGTGGCAGAGAATATGATGGAGAATGGATACAGCCTTGGCGGCGAGCAGTCCGGACATATTATTTTCAGCCGTTACGCTGCAACAGGTGATGGAATCCTTACTTCTCTCATGGTAATGGAAGCGTGTGTAGAGAAGAAAGCAACTCTGTGTGATCTGGCAAGGGAAATGAAGGTTTATCCACAGCTTCTCAGAAATGTCCGGGTGGCAGACAAGAAGACTGCGAGAGAGAATCCGAAGGTAGTTGCTGCTGTAGAGGAAGTTGCAAAGAAACTGGGAAGTGATGGGCGTATTCTGGTACGCGAGAGTGGCACAGAGCCATTGATTCGTGTTATGGTAGAAGCCGGAACAGATGAACTCTGCCTTGAGAATGTTGATCATGTAGTAAAGGTAATGGAATCCGAAGGATTGCTCATTGACTGATTTACTGGCAAAGGAATTACATGTATAATAGAAAAAAAAGATTATTTCTGACTGCTGTCTGCTTAAGCCTTGGACTTCTGACAGGCTGTAATGTGGGAGATACGAAGAATTATAAACAGGCTGCACAGGATCTGGAACAGGGAAATTATGAGGCAGCACTTGAAGAATACGAGACAGCAATTTCTGAAGGAGTGAAGCCTGCACAGTCGTACAGAGGTGCAGGCGTAGCAAAACTCAAGCTTGGAAACTATGAAGAAGCCATAACATATTTCAATGATGCGCTTAAATGTGACAAAGTTGGCAAAGCATTAAAGAAAGATATTCTGTCGTATAGAGCTGTGGCTTATCTCAAAGTAAAGGATTATGAGGCAGCGCTGGAAGACTGCCAGACTCTGGCAGAAAACTATAAAATGGATGCGGATCTGTACTTCCTTACGGGAGAAACAGCATTGGCCATGGATTCCTATGAGGAAGCTTCTGCTAATTTTGAACAGGCCTACGGCGAAGATGCAACTTATGACAGAGCTATCCAGATCTACGGGGCATATCTGAACAGGGATATGGAAGCAGACGGAACCCGTTATCTGGAAGCTGCTTTGTCAGGAACTGCAAAAAATGCAGAGGATCATTGTGACCGTGGCAGAGTTTATTATTATATGGATGATTATGAAAATGCTGAAAGTGAACTGAAACAGGCCATAGACGGCGATAATACGGAGGCACTGGTTCTGCTTGGTATGGTATATATGGATAAAGGAGACAGCGCAAATGCAAAAGCAATGTTTCAGCAGTATGTATCACAGGCAGAAAACGGAGCCAAAGGATTTAACGGACTTGCACTGTGTGATATAGAGGATGGGGATTATGACAGTGCCCTTTCTGATATAGAAAGCGGAATCCATGTGGCAGGAGCGGAGGATATGCAGAGTCTGCTGTTTAATGAGATCGTAGTCTATGAGAAGAAACTGGATTTTCAGACTGCTTTGCAGAAAGCACAGGAATATCTGGAATTATACCCAGAAGATAAAACTGTTAAGAAGGAACTTGCATTTCTTAAAACGCGTGTGTAATATCCATCTGACTGAGGAGAATTTATGGAAGAATTTGGAAAGCTTGAAGAACGGGTGGTTCTTGTGGGAGTGCAGACGGATGATCATGATAATGTGGAAGAATCCCTGGATGAACTGAAGGAGCTTGCATCAACTGCGGGAGCTGTTACAGTGGGAAGAATCATTCAGAATCGTGAGTCTGTGCATCCCGGAACTTATATTGGAAAAGGAAAGATAGAGGAAGTACGTGCACTGGTATATGCTATGGATGCAACCGGAATTATCTGTGATGACGAACTTTCTCCTGCACAGCTGAATAATCTGGAGCGGGAACTGGACTGTAAGGTGATGGACAGGACATTATTGATTCTGGACATTTTTGCAGCGAGAGCTATAACCAGTGAGGGTAAAATACAGGTAGAGCTTGCACAGCTTCGCTACAGATCTGCCCGTCTGGTCGGTCTCAGGGAATCTCTTTCCCGTCTGGGAGGTGGAATCGGAACCAGAGGTCCGGGAGAGAAAAAGCTGGAGACAGACCGTCGTCTTATCCGTACAAGGATCTCTGCTTTGAAGCAGGAATTATCCCAGGTGGAGAAACACAGGGAACTGATCCGTTCCAGCCGGGCCAGAGGCAATATGAAGACTGCTGCGATCGTAGGATATACAAATGCGGGAAAATCTACACTGCTGAACACACTGACAGGCTCAGAGGTTTTATCAGAGGATAAACTGTTTGCTACACTGGATCCAACTACCAGACTTTTAAATTTGAAGGACGGACAGCAGATTCTTCTCACAGATACGGTTGGATTTATCCATAAGCTTCCGCATCATCTGGTCGAAGCATTCAAGAGCACATTGGAAGAGGCCAAATATGCAGATTATATTATCCATGTGGTAGATTCTTCCAATCCGCAGGCAGAGATGCAGATGCATGTGGTATATGAGACATTAAAAGAACTGGGAGTGATGGGAAAGAAGATCATCACACTCTTTAATAAGCAGGATGCGCCGGGGGCATGCGTACTGCGAGATTTTAAATCGGACTATACGCTGAAGGTCTCTGCAAAGACAGGCGAGGGTCTTGCAGATCTGAATGATCTTCTGGAGAAGCTTCTTGCTGAAGAACAGATTTATGTGGAGCGCCTTTTCCCTTATCAGGAAGCAGGAAAAATCCAGCTGATCCGCGAATATGGGCAGCTTATCTCAGAGGAATACACAGAGGAAGGGATTGCTGTGAAGGCAAGGGTGCCGAAAGAAATCTACGCCAGAGTTGTATAAAAAAATATTTTGAAAAATAAGAAAATACCATATATTGTGCCTTTTGCGAAAATGAGGAACATTATGTGGTATTTTTGCGTGTTGACGAACCGGTGATACTCTGATACAATGAACCTACAGTGTTACTCAGAGCAAAGTGGACAGTAACGACAGAAATATCTCCGGTAAGAATATGCAGGAGAAACAGATTAACAAGAGAAAATGGGGGCATTAGATATGTTTCAGGTAGTAAAACGTGATGGCGAAGTGGATGAGTTTAAAATAGGCAAGATCACAGCGGCTATCCATAAAGCCTTTGATGCAAAAGAGAAAAATTATAGCGAAGAGATGATTGATCTCTTAGGGCTGCGTGTTACTTCTGATTTTCAGAAAAAGATTACAGATAATAAGATTACAGTAGAAGAAATTCAGGACAGTGTGGAGAATGTGCTGATCCAGGCCGGATATGCAGATGTGGCAAAAGCCTACATTCTTTACCGCAAGCAGAGGGAAAAGGTTCGTAACATGAAGTCAACGATTCTGGATTACAAAGAAATCGTAAACAGTTATGTGAAGGTTGAGGACTGGCGTGTAAAGGAGAACTCCACAGTTACTTATTCAGTTGGAGGTCTGATCTTAAGCAACTCCGGTGCAGTTACTGCAAATTACTGGCTGTCTGAGATTTATGACAATGAAATCGCAGATGCACACAGAAATGCAGATATTCATATTCATGACTTGTCCATGCTGACCGGATATTGTGCAGGATGGTCACTGAAACAGCTGATCCAGGAGGGACTTGGCGGCATTGAAGGCAAGATCACATCTTCACCTGCAAAGCATCTGAGTGTTCTCTGCAATCAGATGGTAAACTTTCTTGGGATTATGCAGAATGAATGGGCCGGAGCGCAGGCTTTCTCATCCTTTGATACTTATCTGGCACCTTTTGTCAAGGCAGATAATTTAAGCTATCCGGAAGTGAAGAAATGTATTGAGTCTTTTATTTATGGAGTCAATACCCCAAGCAGATGGGGAACACAGGCACCTTTCTCCAACATTACGCTGGACTGGACAGTACCGGATGATCTTGCAGAGCTTCCGGCTATCGTAGGCGGAAAGAATATGGATTTCAAGTACAAAGACTGCAAAAAAGAGATGGATATGATCAATAAGGCATTTATTGAGACCATGATCGAGGGGGATGCCAACGGACGCGGGTTCCAGTATCCTATTCCGACCTATTCCATAACAAATGAGTTTGACTGGTCTGATACAGAGAATAACCGCCTTCTTTTTGAGATGACATCCAAATATGGAACACCGTATTTCTCAAACTATATTAACAGTGATATGAAACCAAGTGATATCCGCAGTATGTGCTGCCGTCTGCGTCTGGATCTGAGAGAACTCCGCAAGAAGAGCGGTGGTTTCTTCGGATCAGGAGAGAGTACCGGTTCTGTGGGGGTAGTAACTATAAATATGCCGCGTATCGCATATCTTTCCAAGACACCGGAAGAGTTTTACAATCGTCTGGATCGCTTAATGGATATTTCCGCACGTTCTCTGCATATTAAACGTGAAGTAATTGGTAAGCTGCTGGATGAGGGATTATATCCTTATACAAAGAGATATCTTGGAAGCTTTTCCAATCATTTCTCTACCATTGGACTGGTGGGAATGAACGAGGTTGGTCTGAATGCCCGCTGGCTGGGAAAAGATATGTCTGATGAGCGTACGCAGAGGTTTACAAAAGAGGTTCTTCTTCATATGCGGGAACGTCTGTCCGATTATCAGGAGAAGTACGAAGGAGAACTGTTTAATCTTGAGGCAACTCCTGCTGAATCTACTGCCTATCGTCTGGCCAAACATGACAGAAAACGCTGGCCGGATATTAAGACTGCAGGCAAGGAAGGGGATACTCCTTATTATACAAACAGTTCTCATCTTCCGGTTGAATATACCACAGATATTTTTGATGCACTGGATATTCAGGATGATCTGCAGACGCTTTATACATCAGGTACTGTATTCCATGCATTTATCGGTGAGAAGCTTCCTGACTGGAAAGCAGCAGCAGCACTGGTACGTAAGATCGCAGAGAATTATAAACTGCCGTATTATACGATTTCGCCGACCTATTCTGTATGTAAGGAACATGGCTACATCAGCGGAGAGCATTTCACTTGTCCGAAATGTGGTAAGAAGGCGGAGGTTTACAGTCGTATCACAGGATATTACAGACCTGTACAGAACTGGAATGACGGTAAAGCACAGGAGTATAAGAACCGTACGCTTTATGATGTGATGCATTCAGATATCAGAAAAATACAGCCGGTTCATGCCAGTGTAGTTACTGTGACTAAGGATGATGTGAAGATAGAACCTGTGGCATCACATAAATACCTGTTTACAACCAGTACCTGTCCGAACTGCAGAGTGGCGAAGAAGATACTGGAAGGCAGGGAGTTCGAGATTATTGATGCGGAGAAGAATCCGGAGATGGTGAAGGAGTTTGGAATTATGCAGGCTCCGACTCTGGTGATCACAGACGGTGAGCATATGACGAAATATGTAAATACATCCAATATTAAGAAATATGTGGATGAGGGATTATAAAGATACTGAGAGAGTTGACCGGAGGATAAAAGAGATGATCAAACAGAATGTTGTATTTGTGGAAAATAAAGCAGGAAGTCTGAAAAGAGTGACAGGGATACTTGCAGATAACGGGATTAATATTTATGGATTTGCATGCTTCGATGCACCGGAGTTTGCAATCTTCCGTATGATCTGCAACGATCCGGATAAAGCGGAAATTGTTTTAAACAGGAGTGGATATATGAATCGTATTACACAGGCGATCGTAGTTGATATGAAAGATCAGGTAGGCGGTCTGGATGAACTCCTGAAAGTAGCATCAGACAGTAATGTAAGTCTTGACTATATTTATACTTCTTTCCACAGAAAAGATCTCATACCTGTAGTAATTCTTCAGACGGAGGATGGTGCAGTGACAGAATGCATTCTTAAGAATAATGGATTTAATGTATTTACTTCAGCAGAAGAACTGGAAAAATAATACTGTATAAGACAGTGAGAGAATCACAGGACTGGGGATGGTTCTGTGATTTTTTGTATATTCATATAGGAAAGTTGAATACATCTTGACTATATAACTGGGAATACTATATAATAAAAGAAAACAATGATAATCCGACGAAATTTAATTAGGAGGTTTTGAAAAATGCAGATTTCTACAAAAGGAAGATATGCTCTGAGACTTATGCTTGATCTTGCAGTTCATAATACAGGAGAACTGGTCAAGATCAAAGATATTTCTGCGAGGGAAAATATTTCAGAAAAATATCTGGAACAGATTATTTCATCATTAAAGAAGGCGGGATATGTAAAGAGCCTGAGAGGGGCACAGGGCGGTTATATGCTTGCCAGAGAGCCGGAAACATATACGGTGGGAACTATTCTGAGACTGACAGAAGGCAGCATGAAGCCGGTAGCCTGTCTGGAGGACGAACCGAATCAGTGCAGCAGAGCCGGGGAATGCGTCACACTCCGTCTCTGGAAGATGCTTGATGAAGCTATTGAGGGAGTACTGGATAAGGTTACATTGCAGGATCTTAAAGACTGGTATGAAGAGATGGGAAATGATTATGTAATTTGATTTTCCCTCTTGACAACAGTGGATTTATAGAATATTATGTATATAACATATAATTCATATATACTTAGTATGAAATAAGGAGGACGAACTCATGGCAAAAATCTATAAAAATGCAGCGGAACTGGTTGGAAATACTCCTCTCCTTGAGGTTGGAAATCTTGAAAAAGAGCTTGGGCTGGAAGCGAGAATACTTGTGAAGCTTGAGTATTTTAACCCGGCAGGAAGTGCCAAAGACCGTATCGCCCTGAGTATGATCGAAGACGCTGAAGAGAGAGGCGTTCTGAAGCCTGGCGCAGTGATCATCGAGCCTACATCAGGTAACACCGGAATCGGTCTTGCTTCTCTTGCTGCAATCAAAGGATATAGAGTGATACTTACGATGCCTGAGACAATGAGTGTTGAGAGAAGGAATATTCTGAAAGCATACGGTGCAGAAATCGTATTGACAGATGGAACAAAAGGTATGAATGGCGCAATCGCCAAAGCAAACGAACTTGCGAAGGAATATGAGAACAGTTTTATTCCGGGACAGTTTGATAACCCTGCAAATCCTGCGATCCACAAAAAGACCACAGGTCCGGAAATCTGGAGAGACACAGACGGACAGGTAGATGTTTTTGTGGCAGGTGTTGGTACAGGCGGAACGATCACCGGTGTTGGTGAATATCTGAAATCCCAGAATCCTGACGTGAAAGTAGTGGCAGTAGAGCCTGCAACTTCTCCTGTACTTTCTCAGGGAAAGAGCGGTCCGCATAAGATTCAGGGAATCGGTGCGGGATTTGTTCCGAAGGCATTAAATACAGAGGTTTATGATGAGGTTTTTCCGGTTGAGAATGAGGATGCTTTTACAGTTGGCAAGCTGATCGCCAAACATGAGGGAATTCTTGTTGGTATTTCTTCCGGTGCGGCTCTCTATGCGGCAATCCAGCTGGCTAAGAGACCGGAGAATAAAGGAAAAACAATCGTAGCTCTTCTTCCGGATTCCGGTGACCGTTATTATTCTACTCCATTATTTGTGTAAAATAAAAAAGCCCTTTTTAGGGCTTTTTTTATTTTACATAAATGTGTTAGAATAGATATGCTGTACAAATGATTTTTATGTAACTGTTCAGTATTTTGCAGAACAGCTATCATAACATAAATAAAATTATCATAAACAATAATATTCCGTGTAATCGGATCACAGAACAGGATGGAATAAAAATGAGAAAAGCAATTATCGCAATGAGCGGCGGAGTGGACAGCTCTGTGGCAGCTCTGCTTACAAAGGAAACCGGTGATGAATGTATCGGTGCTACCATGAAATTATTTCACAATGAGGACATAGGAGTAAAGAGAGAGAAAACCTGCTGTTCTCTGGATGATGTGGAGGATGCCAGAAATGTCTGCTACAGAATGGGGATCAGGTACTATGTTTTCAACTTTTCCGAGAGGTTTAAAGAGGATGTTATGGACCGCTTTGTGGATGCCTATGAGCATGGAGCCACGCCAAATCCCTGCATTGACTGCAATCGTTATCTGAAATTTGACAAGATGTTTCAGAGAATGCGTGAACTGGAGTATGATTATATTGTAACCGGACATTATGCACGTGTGGAATATGATGAGGAGAAGAACCGTTACTTATTAAAGAAAGCTGTGGATGATACGAAGGATCAGAGTTATGTGCTTTATATGCTGACACAGGAGCAGCTTGCGCATATTTCCCTGCCTCTTGGCGGGCTTCGCAAAACGGAAGTGCGTGAGATCGCAGAGAAGCATGGCTTTGTTAATGCCAGAAAGCATGACAGCCAGGATATCTGTTTCGTACCGGACGGTGATTATGCAAAGTTTATTGAACAGTACACAGGACGTAAATCAATCCCGGGTGATTTTGTAGATACAGAAGGAAACATTCTTGGTAAACATAAAGGAATCATCCACTATACACTTGGCCAGAGAAGAGGACTTGGTATTCCGGCAGCATCCAGACTGTATGTGTGTGATATTTCTCCAAAGACCAATCAGGTGGTTCTGGGAAATAATGAGGATCTTTTCCATTCGGAACTGACTGCAACAAAGGTCAATCTGATTTCCTGTGAATCTCTGAAGGAGCCAATGAGACTGAAAGCAAAGATCCGTTACCGTCATCCGGAGCAGGAGGCCGTAGCATGGCAGACGGAAGATGGAGTACTGCACGTGCGTTTTGATAAACCACAGAGAGCTATCACCAGAGGGCAGGCAGTTGTGTTATATGATGGTGATATCGTTGTAGGCGGCGGCGTGATTGAAAATTGTATTAAATGACAGATCATCCTTGTCTTTCGCATTTTGTCGGACTGTCTTATCTGCACTGTTTTTTGGAAACGTTATAGTTATTAGCTATTAAACGCTATAGAAAATTTCCTATTGACGTACTAGGAATTAAATGGTAATATACAACTATGCTAAATCATATCAAACAGATATGAAAAGCGTAGAAACAAAAATGACTTGCAAATAAGGGGCTTAAGAGCCGGAATCAGTTTTGCAGAGAAAAAGATTATTATAAATCAGAGAAAGATGAGGATATACACATGAGCAAAAAAATCGAAAGAAAAGACAGACATTTCAAATTTGAAACATTACAGCTTCACGTAGGACAGGAGAGTCCGGATCCGGTTACAGATGCAAGAGCAGTACCAATCTATCAGACATCTTCTTATGTATTCAGAAACTGCGATCATGCAGCTGCACGTTTCGGACTTGCAGATGCAGGTAACATTTACGGACGTCTTACAAACCCGACTGAAGATGTATTCGAGAAAAGAATCGCAGCGCTTGAAGGCGGTTCTGCGGCACTTGCAGTAGCATCCGGTGCAGCAGCAATCACATATACAATTGAGAATCTTGCACAGCAGGGTGACCACATTGTAGCAGCCAAGAATATTTACGGTGGAACAACAAACCTTCTGGAGCATACACTTCCGGCTTATGGAATCACAACAACATTCGTTGATGTATTTGATCTTGAAGAAGTAGAGAACGCAATTCAGGATAACACAAAAGCTGTTTACATCGAGACTCTTGGAAACCCGAACTCTGATGTAGTTGATATTGAAGCTATCGCAAAGATTGCTCATGCACATAAGATTACGCTTGTAGTGGATAACACATTTGCAACACCTTACCTTGTAAGACCAATCGAATATGGTGCAGATATCGTTGTTCATTCTGCAACTAAATTCATCGGTGGACATGGTACAACAATCGGAGGTGTGATCGTTGAGAGTGGTAAATTTGACTGGGAAGCATCAGGTAAATTCGCATCTCTGACAGAACCGAACCCAAGCTATCATGGCGTAAGCTTTACAAAGGCATGCGGACCGGCAGCATTTGTTACAAAGATTCGTGCAATTCTTCTTCGTGATACAGGTGCAACCATCTCTCCGGTAAGTTCATTCATTTTCCTTCAGGGACTTGAAACACTGTCACTTCGTGTTGAACGCCATGTAGAGAATGCACTGAAAGTTGTTCAGTACTTAAATAACCATCCGCAGGTAGAGAAAGTTCATCATCCGTCTGTATCCACAGATCCGGTTCAGCAGGAGCTTTATAAGAAATACTTCCCGAATGGCGGCGGTTCCATCTTTACATTTGAGATTAAAGGTGATGCGCAGAAGGCAAAGGACTTCATTGATAATCTGGAACTGTTCTCATTGCTTGCCAATGTAGCGGATGTTAAATCTCTTGTTATCCATCCGGCTACAACAACACACAGCCAGTGCACAGAAGAAGAACTTCTCGATCAGGGTATCAAACCAAATACAATTCGTCTTTCCATTGGTACAGAGAATATTGACGATATCATTCAGGATCTTGATGAAGCATTTAAGGCAGTTGCTGAATAATACAGATATAACATCCTTATATATTGTATAAATAAAACATGAATAAAAAGACCATCTTCCGGATTTTCCCCCATATCTGCAAGATGGTCTTTTTGTTATTGTTTACACACCGCTATCCCGCGAGGTGTTTTGGCATGAATATGCCAAAATCCCGAGACATACAAGCCAAAATTCCATTGCCGCAGGCAATCTGGAATGAATTTTGGCTACGTTACTGTGAACGGAGTGAACAGTAACGTCTTTTTTTGGAATGTTTCAATTGTATGGTTTACAGACTTGACAAATTATAAAAATACTATATAATACAGAAATGCAAATAAGTTGCAAATGTAAATGAGTTGCAAATACAAATAAAGTGCAAATATAAGGAGAACTATATGTCAGAGATTATATTAGATTCAGTAATAGACAGCATCAAGCTGCTACCCTTTCTTTTTCTTACTTATCTGTTTATGGAATGGATGGAGCATAAGACAGGTGCGGCAGCACGAAAGAGAATCCGTACAGCCGGAAAATTCGGACCGGTATGGGGTGGACTTCTGGGAGTGATCCCACAGTGTGGATTTTCGGCAGCGGCATCCAGCCTTTTTGCCGGACGTGTGATCACAGTGGGAACTTTGATCGCGGTGTATCTGTCTACTTCAGATGAAATGTTTCCGATCATGATCTCCAATGCAGTTCCTGTAGTTACAATTGTGAAAATCCTGACCTGCAAAGCGGTGATCGGAATACTTTCCGGCCTGGTGCTGGAGTATGTTTACACACATATTCTGAAGAAACAGGAACCTGATGTGGATATTCATGAAATCTGTGAAGAAGAACGCTGCCATTGTGAACATGGAGTTATTTCTTCAGCAGCATTTCACACATTAAAAGTTTTTGTGTACATTTTCTTGATTTCTCTTGCTTTAAATATTATCATTGGATTAGTCGGAGAAGAGACACTGGCAGGACTTTTTACAGGAACACCGATTGCAGGTGAACTGATCGCAGCTTTAGTGGGACTGATTCCCAACTGCGCTTCTTCTGTAGTGATCACCCAGTTATATCTGGATCATATTATCGGAGCCGGGGCGATGATGGCGGGACTTCTTGTAAATGCAGGAGTTGGGCTTCTGATTCTGTTTCGTTTGAACAGAGACAGGGTTCAGAATCTGAAAATTGTGGGAGTACTTTATGGACTTGGTGTATTCTGGGGAATTATTATTGAATTTGCAGGAATTGTTTTCTGATTAACCGAGTCTGCTCTGTCAGAAGAAGCTGATTTTAGGAGGAATGATAAAATTATGGCAGGAAGCAGTTATGCGACAGCAAGCCGCAGAAAAATACTTGAATATTTGAAAAACAGTAATGACCATACGGTTACAGCTGCTGATGTGGATGAGTATCTGAAGAAACATGACAGTGAGGTAAATATCACAACCATTTACCGCTATCTGGACAAGCTTGCAAAGGATGGAACTGTGATCAAATATGTTGCAGAGAAAGGTTGCCAGGCTGCTTATCAGTATGTAGAACCGGGACGGGGATGTGAACAGCATCTGCACCTGAAGTGTGTAAAATGTGGAAAGATCATTCATCTGGAATGTCATTTTATGGAAGAAATTTCTCATCATATTGAAGAAAGTCATGGATTTACCCTGCAGTGTAAGAATTCTATTTTGTATGGAGTCTGTAAAGAATGTAAAGGCAGTGGCGAAGACTGTTGACTGTTTCTATCAGATGATGTAAACTGAAATACAACTGTTTGGTCAAATTGACTGGGAAGTAGTATGGTGAAGAGAAAAGACAGCGAAATTGCTGTAAGTACCGGTAAAAATAACAGATAATATATGAAATCATAAAAGAAGGCAATAATGAGAAAACAGAAGAGACAGATGTGTGTAAGAAGAATGTTATTATTTTTTCTGGCGTGTGTATTAATATGTGCAGCACCCCCGTCTGCAGCACAGGCGGCAATAATGCAGACTGCTAAGAATTCAACAGTGCAAAAGAAAAAAACATCCACGAAAACAGTTACAATAGAGACTTCAGGAGGAATCACAAAAAAGAAAGTGAAAAGCGGTGGTTCTGTGATTCTTCCTGTGGAAGTGAATAAGAGGGGATATACATTTCTGGGATGGTCAACAGTTCCCGGACAGACCTGTAATCCAATGTATCAGGCATATCAGAAAATTCAGGTTACGAAAAATATTCATCTTTATCCGGTGAAGTATAAATGGAATCAGGAACCGGATATTTATGCAGGCGGTCTTGCGGACAGTGTGGAGAAATATGATAAGATTATTTTTGTGGGAGATTCCCGCACAGCAATGCTTCGCAGTACTCTGAAGCAGCAATGCAGTTCTGACAGTTTAAAGAAAGTTGGATTTGTATGCAAGACAGGAGAAGGGCTTGACTGGATGAAAAAATACGGAGAAAAGGAACTGCTGAATGAAATAAGCGGGATGGATGATAATGCGAAGCCGGTGGCAGTTATTTTCAATCTGGGAGTAAATGACCTGATCCACAAAAACAGGGAGTCCATCAGTTATGATTCTGTTGCGTCAGACTATGCTTCTTATATGAATGGATTATCCAGAAAGCTGACTGCCAGGAACTGTGAATTATTTTATATGTCTGTGAATCCATGTAATACGGCAATGAAATCCACGCGGAAGGAGTCTGAGATCCGCGGATTTAATAACAGACTCAGACAGAGACTGAACGGGAATTTTACATGGATCAACAGTTATTCTTATCTGATGAGATGTGGTTATACGACTCGCTGTGAATTTCGCGGTTATACAGATGATGGTGTTCATTATTCTATGAGGACTTATAAGAGAATTTATGCATATGCAATAAAACAGATCAGATAATCCTGACTGAAACCCGGAGACAGAATACTGTTCTCCGGGTTATCTGTGTGTATCAGTAAATACGAAAGTTGTAGCTGTGAAAGAGTTAAACAGTTATCAAAGGATCACAAAAGGTAACAGGAGGAGAGAAACATGAGAAGTGAAAGCTTCAGAAAAGGAGTTAAGGATGGTATTCCCATAGGACTGGGATATTTTGCTGTATCGTTTACATTTGGCATGATGGCAGTTGCTGATGGACTGAGTATCTGGCAGGCTGTGCTGATCTCATTGACAAACGTGACTTCAGCAGGGCAGTTTGCAGGACTTGAGATCATGGTAATGAGCGGCTCTTACTGGGAGATGGCACTGACACAGCTGATCATTAATCTGAGATATTGTCTGATGTCATTTTCCCTTGCTCAGAAATTCAGAAGAGATGAATCTTTGGTTCACCGCTATATTGCAGCATTTGGTGTGACGGATGAGATTTTCGGGATCAGTGCCAGTCAGCCCGGAAAGGTAAGCGCATTTTATAATTATGGTGCCATGTGTGTGGCAATCCCGGGATGGGTACTTGGAACCCTGGCAGGAGCAATTTCCGGAAATCTTCTTCCGGATTTTATGATGAGTGCACTCAGCGTGGCTATTTACGGTATGTTCCTTGCAATTATTATTCCTCCGGCAAAGCAGAATAAGGCAGTACTGGCAGTTGTCGTGGCAGCAATGCTGATCAGCACTTTGTTTAAAGTGATTCCGTTTCTGTCGGAGGTTTCGTCAGGTTTTGTGATCATTATTACTACACTGATCGTGGCAGGGGCTGCCGCATACTTCTGTCCGATAGAGGATGAGAAAGAGGAGGAGGGTGTTCATGAGTCATAATATTTATATTTACATTCTGGTAATGGCAGCAGTTACATATCTGATCCGTATGCTCCCGCTTGCTCTTTCCAGAAAAGAGATCACAAGTCCGTTTATCAGATCATTTCTGTACTATGTTCCCTACGCATGTCTGGCAGCTATGACATTTCCAGCGATCCTTTTTGCCACAGACAGTGTGATCTCGGCTGCTGTGGGATTTATTGTGGCACTGATCGCGGCATATAAGGAGAAAAGTCTTCTTACAGTTGCGTTATTCGCATGTGCTGCGGTATTTATTGTGGAAAGAATACTGGAATTTGCAGTGTAAAAGTTGATAAAAAACGGATACATAACCACAGCTGAATGGTGTGTATCCGTTTTTTGTTGCGTAATATTGTGACCGGCAGCTGAAGCAGATAAGCTGTCTGTTATTTGCTGCAGTTTCAGACAGTTTTTTATTTCAGAAAGCTTACATCAATTTCACCGTCAAATACTGTGGCAGCCGGGCCTGTCATGTAAACAAGATTCTCCTGTCTGTTCCAGAAAATCTGCAGGTCACCGCCGAGAAGTTTTACAGTGACAGGACTGTCACCGTCTACATGTCCGTTCAGAACAGAAGCGACTGCTACCGCACATGCACCTGTGCCGCAGGCAAGAGTTTCGCCTGAACCGCGTTCCCATACACGCATTTTTACAGTATGTTCATCGATCACTTCTACAAATTCAGTGTTTACACGATCCGGAAATGCAACATGATTCTCGAAAGCCGGGCCGATCTTTTCAATATCCAGATGGTCAATATCATCCATATAAACAATAGCGTGGGGATTTCCCATGGAAACAGCGGTTATGTAATAGATTTTTCCGTTTACATCCAGAGGTTCATTGATAACTTCCTCCTTCTCTGACACTACCGGAATCTGTCTGGCGGTCAGGATCGGAGAACCCATATTTACCTTAACCTGGGATACCTTTCCGTTTTCTACAGTAAGATCCAGATATTTGATGCCGCTTTTTGTAGCAACAGAAATATGTTCTTTGTTTACGATGCCGTAGTCATAGGCATATTTGGCAACACAGCGGATACCGTTTCCGCACATGGCACCCTGGGAACCGTCAAGATTATACATATCCATCTCGCAGTCTGCGATTTTGGATGGCTTGATCAGGATCAGTCCGTCGGAACCGATACCAAAGTGACGGTCACTGACATATCTGGCTACTGCGGAAGGATTTTCCACAGTTTCCTCAAAACAGTTTACATATACGTAATCATTTCCAATACCATGCATTTTTGTAAATTTCATCAGAAAAGCCTCCTTATTTGGTTAAATATTTATACACCTCTTGTATCATATAGAAAAAATGTTATGAAAAAGTGAAAATTACGAATCTTTTACCGGGAAAGTTTTTCTGTGATCTTCATGTAAAAAAACATTTTGCCCTTCCCGGAACAGTTATGTATTATACATTATATGGAAAATATATCTGTTATTCAAGTTTTACCTTGCATTTTATAGAAAGTATGTTAAAATTAAAAACAAAAATATACAACCGAAACGCATAATTATACGCTGTTGCCTGAAGAAGGTAAAAAGATGGCAGCCGTAGATATACTTTCGGATGCGAGGAGGAAAAAAGATGAAAGATCAAAAGAGATTTGCAGCTCTTGCACTCAGTGCAGTAATGGTATTTTCCATGGCAGGAAGCGTATCCGCAGCTCAGAAAGTTGAATCCAAAGATGATCTTGCAGGAGCAACAATCGGTGTTCAGCTTGGTACAACAGGTGACCTTGATGCATCTGATTATGAGAAAGATGGTTCTACAGTAGAACGTTACAGCAAGGGAAGTGAAGCTGTTCAGGCATTAAAGGCAGGACAGATCGACTGTGTGATCATCGATTCACAGCCGGCTCAGAAATTTGTTGAGAATAATGATGATCTCAAGATTCTGGATGAGCCATTCGAGGAAGAAGAATATGCAATCTGTTTAAAGAAAGGCAATGATGAACTTCTTGACAAGATTAACGGAGCTCTCAAGGATCTGAAAGAGGATGGAACTATCGACAGCATCATGGACAATTACATTGGTGAGGATGCCGGTAAGACTCCATATGAATCACCGGAAGATGTTGACCGTTCCAATGGAACTCTGGTAATGGCTACTAACGCTGAGTTCGAACCATATGAATATCATGAAGGTGATGATATCGTTGGTATCGATGCTGATATCGCTCAGGCAATCTGTGATAAGCTTGGATATGAACTGAAAATTGAAGATATGGAATTCGATTCCATCCTTCCGGCCGTACAGTCCGGCAAAGCAGACTTCGGTGCAGCTGGTATGACTGTAACAGAAGACCGTAAATCAAGCGTTGACTTTACAGATACCTATGCAGATGCAAGCCAGGTAATTATTGTAAAGAAATAAGTATTAAAATAACAAATAACAGAGCTGTTGACGATTTGCCAACAGCTCTCTTTTCGGAACAGAGGTTTTTATGAATAATCCTATGATATTAGCGAATGTAAAAGAAGATTTTTATCTGAACTTTATTAAAGATGACCGCTATCTCTGGCTTCTGGATGGTCTGAAAACAACTCTTATTATCACAGTATTTGCGGTAATTGTAGGTCTGATCATCGGTTTCCTTGTAGCAATCATCCGTTCTGCGCACGATAAGTCAGGCTCCTTTAAGATCCTCAATGCGATCTGCAGAGTTTATTTGACTGTAATTCGTGGAACACCAACCATGATCCAGCTGTTGATCATGAATTTTGTAATTTTTGGTGCTGTAAGCATTAACAAGATCATTGTAGGCGGACTTGCCTTTGGTATCAACTCAGGTGCCTATGTAGCTGAGATTGTCCGTTCCGGTATCATGTCCATTGACCAGGGACAGACAGAGGCAGGACGAAGCCTTGGTCTGAATTTCAGCCAGACCATGCGACTGATCATTATCCCGCAGGCATTTAAGAATGTACTTCCTGCGCTGGTAAATGAATTTATCGTGCTGATCAAAGAGACATCCATCATCGGTTATATCGGTATGATGGACCTGACAAAAGGAGCTATGCTGATCCAGAGCCGTACATACAATGCGTTCTGGCCTCTGATGGCAGCAGCAGCGATTTACCTTGTGATCGTTGGAATCCTTACATGGGGGATGAATAAACTGGAAAGGAGATTAAGAACCAGTGAGCGATAAGAATGTACTGATCCAGGTAAAGGATCTGAAGAAAGCTTTTGGTACAAATCAGGTTCTCGATGGAATAACAACAGATATCTGTCAGGGAGAAGTAGTAGCCGTCATTGGTCCTTCCGGTTCCGGTAAATCTACTTTCCTGAGATCACTGAATCTTCTGGAGGTTCCGACAGGCGGACAGATCCTCTTTGAAGGAACTGATATTACAGATCCGAAGGTTGACATTAACAGACACCGTCAGAAGATTGGAATGGTATTCCAGCAGTTTAATCTTTTTCCGCATAAAACGGTAAAACAGAATATTATGCTGGCACCTGTAGAACTGAAGCTGATGACAAAGGAGGAAGCTTCAAAGAAAGCAGACGAGCTTCTGGCACGTGTAGGGCTTCCTGACAAAGCCAATGCATATCCGGATATGCTTTCGGGCGGGCAGAAACAGCGTATTGCCATTGCACGTTCTCTTGCCATGAATCCGGATGTGATGCTTTTTGATGAGCCAACTTCCGCACTTGACCCTGAGATGGTAGGTGAGGTTCTGGAATTGATGAAAGAACTTGCGCAGTCAGGTATGACCATGGTTGTAGTTACTCATGAGATGGGATTTGCAAGAGAAGTGGCAACAAGAGTTCTTTTTATTGATGACGGTAAGATACAGGAAGAGAATACTCCGAAAGAATTTTTCGCGAATCCGAAGAATCCTAGACTGAAAGACTTCCTTTCAAAGGTTTTATAAGATGCTGAGAAAATTTAACAGTTTTATAGAAAAATGGATGGCCCTGGTGACACCGACCTGTCTGTTGCTGGGGGTGTGCTTTCCTGATATTGCCAAATGCGGTCTGCCTTATGTGCCGGCCGTATTTGCATTTATGACATTTGCCGGGGCGTTGAAGTCAAGATTTAAAGATGTGGCAAATGTATTCCGACATCCGGGCTCACTGCTTATTATCATGCTTCTGGTCCATGTGGTAATCCCGACAGCAGCCTGCGGGGCAGGCCATCTTTTCTTTGGAAATAACATGGAGCTGATCACCGGAATGGTACTGGAGTTTGCAGTTCCCACTGCAGTGGTAAGTCTGATGTGGGTGACGATTTATGATGGAAACAGTCCTCTGTCGTTGTCTCTGGTAGTTCTGGATACGGTACTGGCACCTTTTCTGATCCCGGCTACGCTGAAGATCCTGCTGGGCTCTGCGGTGATCATAGATCCTGCCAGGATGATGCGGGAACTGATATTTATGGTTGCGCTTCCTGCTGTTGTTGCGATGGTATTAAATCAGATCACAGATGGAAAAGTAATGGAAACATGGCCGGGAAAGCTGGCGCCTTTTTCAAAGCTGGCACTGATATTTGTGGTAACGTCCAATTCTTCCAAAGTAGCACCATATATCCGGGATATGAATATGCAGAGGGTGAAGGTTGCACTGGCAATCCTTGTCCTGGCTGCTTCCGGATATGCACTCGGCTGGTTTGTGGCGTATATCTTCCGAAAGGATCGCAGTACGGCGGTTTCCATGATGTATGGAACCGGGATGCGCAATATCAGCGCAGGAGCGGTGATCGCAGCTGCATATTTTCCGGGTGAAGTTATGTTTCCGGTAATGATCGGAACTCTGTTTCAGCAGGTGTTGGCAGCATTGTTCGGAAAGCTTCTGGCACAGAAAAAGGAAAAACAGGAATTTTGTTGAGGTCTGCTGAGGCGTTATAAAGAATATAAAAAGAACTGCCGCATTAGCATGATATGCTCCCTTCTAAGTAGACAAGAGAAATAATAAAATCTTGTTTATTTAGAAGGGAGCTTTCTTTATGGCATTCAAACATAAATTTACTTATGAAGAAAAAGTCAAAATAGTTTCTGAATACATTGATGGAACATATGGGTTCAGAGAAATATGCAAACGTTATGATATTAATCAAGGTTCCTTAAAAGATTGGAAACGACTTTATGAAACCTTTGGATGGAGCGGTTTGAAAACCGGTTCTAAAACTACTCGTTATTCAAAAGAAACTAAAGAGGCAGCTGTTAGAGATTACTTGTCTCATGAGTTTACATTCCCAGAAATATTAAAAAAGTATCAGATTCGTTCTGGAACTCAACTCAAAAAGTGGATAAAGAAGTATAATGGTTGTGAAGTATTAAAATCTTCTGGAACAGGGGGAAACAATATCATGACCACAGGCAGAAAAACCACATTTGATGAAAGGATCGAAATCGTACAGTATTGTATTGCACATGATCATAATTATGCCGAAACAGCCGAAGAATATCAGGTATCCTATCAGCAGGCACGTAACTATACTATTAAATATGAATCAAAAGGTGTAGAAGCTCTAAAGGATAATCGTGGAAAAAGAAAATCTCTAGATTCAATGAGTGAGTTAGAAAAACTCCGTGCTGAAGTTAAAATCTTACGTGCTGAAAAAGAACATGCTGAAATGGAGGTGGCATTCTTAAAAAAATTAGAGGAGATCGAAAGGAGGCGGGGCTAAACCGAATAAGAAACGAACATACTTATCTGGCAATCAAAGAGCTTCATGAAGAAACGAAATTTTCTATCTGCTCATTATGTAAGATTGGGCATGTTTCCAGAGCAGCCTATTATAAATGGTTAAACCATAAAGAAAGTGATAATGACAAATTGAATCAGAAGTTGGCAGAAAGATTGGAAGAATTGCATAAGCAGCATCCGGACATGGGATATCGCCGATTAAACGACAAATTATATCATGATGATAAAATCGACGTAAACGACAAACGTATCTTACGAATCTGTCGCAAAAAGCAGATAAAATCCACTTTGAAACATCGTTATGATGGTTGTACCAGACCTTCCAGAAATCCAGGCTTCATCGCAGAGAATGTTTTAAACAGAAATTTTCATGCAGATAATCCAAACGAAAAATGGGTAACCGATGTTACAGAGTTCAAATACGGCACATCCTTCGACGATATTCATAAACTATATCTTAGTGTTATTTTAGATTTGTGTGACCGACGACCTGTAGCATATGTTTTAGGTGATTCGAACAATAATCAACTCGTATTCGATACTTTTGATCAGGCAGTAACCTTGAATCCAGATGCTAAGCCGATTTTTCATAGTGACAGGGGCTACCAATATACATCCAGGGCATTTCATCATAAACTGGAACAAGCTGGAATGACTCAAAGTATGTCACGTGTTGCTCATTGTACAGACAATGGTCCAATGGAAGGGTTCTGGGGAATTTTAAAACGAGAAATGTATTACAAGAAGAAGTTTCATAGTAGAGAAGAATTAGTCTCCGCGATTGTTGAATATATAGATTATTACAGAAACGACAGACCTCAACGAGGTCTCGGTATTCTAACTCCAATGGAATACCATGACATGCTTATGGCAGCATAAAAATGCTACCCAGCATGATCTGGGTAGCAAAAAACCTATATTTTTTTAATTGTCTACTTGACGGGGCGCACACCAGCAATTGAAAAATTGCAATGCGGCAGCTCTTTTTATGAATCTGAAGCTTTTATATATTTCTTCAGTTCTTTGTAGCAGTATTTGATGATCTCTTTACGGGTGATGATGCCGATAAAGTATCCCTGATCATCTACAACCGGAACATAATTCTGGTTGATTGCCTTGTCCAGCAGATCCTCCATGTCAGAATCTGCGTGAACTGCCTTATATGTTGCTCTTCGCGGGATTGCCATAATGGAAATGCTCTCTGCTTCTTTCAGTCCGGGAATATTTAAGGTTTTCATTCCCCAGAGAAGATCACCCTCGGAAATACTTCCTTTATATTTCCCGTCCAGACTCAGAAGCGGAATGCAGGAAAATTTTCTGTGTTCCATTTTCTCAAGAGTCTGACGAAGAGTCTCATTTTCAAATATATATGCTACATCACTTTTAGGTGTTAAAAAAAATAAAATATTCACTTTTGTATTCGCCCCGTTACATTTGTCTGATAAGGCACTCAGATATACATTGTGTATTTACACATCTTTTACACATCTGTGTGTCTGTGATCTCTGAGTATTCCAGGTTTACGGCTTTTTTACAGAAGCTGTACTCCTTTTGCTGCTGCTTCTTTCATTACTTCTTCCGGCCACAGGGAAGCATGTACTTCACCGATGTGTGCTTTTCTGAGGAAGAACATACAGATACGGGACTGGCCGATGCCGCCGCCGATAGTATATGGAAGTTCTTTGTTAAAGATTGCTTTCTGGAAAGGAAGTTCGCGTCTGTCATCACATCCTGCGATGGTAAGCTGTCTGTCAAGCGCATCCTCGTCAACGCGGATACCCATGGAAGAAAGCTCCAGAGCAATGTCGAGAACAGGATAATAAACAAGGATATCACCGTTTAATTCCCAGTCATCGTAGTCCGGTGCACGTCCGTCATGACGTTCTCCGTTGGTTAAGGTTTTGCCGACCTGCATGAGGAATACGGCACCTTTTTCCTTGACAATCTTGTATTCACGTTCCTTTGGAGTGAGATCAGGATACATGTCGACCAGTTCCTGGGTGCTGACAAATGCGATCTCTCTCGGAAGGATTTCTTCGATGTAATCGTACTGAACAGCCATGTATTTTTCGGTTTTGCGGAGAACGCTGTAGATAGCACGTACTGTGGAAACAAGTGTGTCCATGTTGCGTTCTTCCTTGCTGATGATCTTTTCCCAGTCCCACTGATCTACGTATACGGAATGGATATTGTCCAGATCCTCGTCTCTTCTGATCGCGATCATGTCTGTGTAAAGTCCTTCACCATGAGCAAAGCCATATTTCTGTAATGCATATCTCTTCCATTTGGCGAGAGAGTGTACGATCTCAGCATTCTCCGGCTGGCCTTTGATATCAAAGCTTACCGGACGTTCCACGCCGTTTAAGTTATCGTTCAGACCGGATGACGGATTAACGAATACCGGAGCGGAAACACGCAGCAGATTCAGTTTTTGAGCCAGTGTCTGCTGAAAGAAATCTTTCACAGTTTTAATGGCAATCTGGGTATCGTGAAGATTTAAAGATGACTGATACCCGTCAGGAATTTTAATCTGTTCCATGAGTGGATTCCTCCTGTAATTTCTGTATTTGCATATTTTATGGCAAACTGATAAAAAATATTGTTGTTTACTGAATATCCATTATCTTTTCCCACGCTATTATAACAGGAAAATGGTAGTTTGACAATTATTACTGTTCATTTGGAAGTATCTCGCGGGATATTATGGTTACGGAGAACAGAACGAACAGTAACACAATTTCAGCTTTGCAAGATTGGGGCGAAATGTTAAAATAAATGTGTAAATGAATGAAGCGTTAAATTTATATAAAACTTAGGGGGAAGATATATGGGAAAAAGGTGTCAGGTCTGTGATGGACCAATTGTAAACGGCAGGTGTAAATATTGTGGAATGCCATATAGAAATGATATGGAACTGTATCATCTGAACGAAGACCGTTCAGAGCACTATCGTCATGCTTCGGCAAAGGTGAAAAAAGCAATGGCAGAGAACGAGATCCCTTTGTCTGACAGAAATAAAACAGTTCCCAAAGCTGCAAAAACTTCGTCTGCCAGAACACAGACTATTAGAACGCAAAATACAAAAGTACAAACTTCAAGAATACAAACATCAGGGACAAAGAAAACATCAGGTCAGTCGTACAGCGCACAGACTGCCCGTACATACAGCACCGGAAAAAAGACAGCAAAAAGTGAGAAGAAAAAGAGCGGCAAGGCAGGCAAAATTTTCTGGATCATTGTGCTGATTCTGATGGTAATAATAGGTCAGATGGCAGAGAATTGGGATACGATTGGATACAGGATAGAAGAATTTATCTATGATGAGTTTGACATAGATCTCAACAGTATTTTTGATGACAGCAGTTCTGATGAAGTAAATGAGAGTAATAAGAATAATGAAAGTAATGAAAATAATGAAAGTAATGAGAATAACTGGACAGATGACTGGTCTGAGACTATCAGTGCAGTAAAGAACGGACAGGATGAACAGAGGGGCAATCCGGACTGGTATATGTTCACCGGAGAGAATTATATTGTCAGAACGGATGATACTGCATCAGAGATTGGCGATATAGATGCCAGTGACCAGGGGTATGATTTTACAATAGATCCGGGAGAATACAGGATAGTGTCCGGCTGGGAGAAGGTTGCTCTGGAAATCAGAAGTTCTTCAGGAAAAGATGAAACTGTAAAATTTGACGAAGCAGACCACGAGGAGAAAATAGAATTACATGCCGGGGATGAGGTATCTGTGGTATCTCTGGATGGTCAAGATAATTATCTTGCCATGTATCAAATTCAGCAATATGACGAATAATTTTTTGCCCCTTTCTTTTTGTCAGAGACTGTGCTATACTTGTTAAACGTACCACATATAGAGAGAATTGTGGTGAATGAAAGAAAAAAATACTATATATTGTATATGGGAGCAAAAGGTATGATATATGTTATAAAGAAAGATGGTACGAGAGAAGAGTTTAATTCACAGAAGATCGTAGCAGCAGTAAATAAGTCGGCAGCCAGAATTTTATACACATTTTCGGATAAAGAGAAGGAATTTATCTGCCAGTTTGCGGAAGAACATGCGGAGGCACTGGGAAAGAATGAGATAGAGATCCAGGAGATGCACAACATCGTAGAGGGAGCACTTGAGAGAGTGAACCCGGCAGTGGCTAAGAGCTACCGCGATTACAGAAATTACAAACTTGACTTTATCCATATGATGGATGATGTATATACCAAGAGTCAGGCAATCCGTTATATTGGTGATAAGAGTAATGCCAATACAGACAGTGCGCTTGTAGCTACAAAGCGAAGCCTGATCTTTAATGAACTGAACAAAGAGCTTTATCGTAAATTTTTTATGAATCGTAATGAACTTCAGGCATGTAAAGATGGTTATATTTATATTCATGACCAGTCTGCACGTCTGGATACCATGAACTGCTGTCTCTTTGATGTGGCATCTGTACTCAGCGGCGGATTTGAGATGGGAAATGTATGGTACAATGAGCCTAAGACACTGGATACTGCGTTTGATGTTATGGGTGATATTATCCTGAGCACTGCTGCACAGCAGTATGGCGGATTCACAGTACCGGAAGTAGACAAGATTCTTGCACCTTATGCACAGAAGAGTTACGATAAATATATCCAGGAATTTATGAAATACTCTGACGAGAGCTGGACAGGACGTGAAGAACGTGCGATCGAGTATGCGCTTGACAAAGTCCGCAGAGATTTTGACCAGGGATGGCAGGGGATTGAGTATAAGCTGAATACAGTCGGATCTTCCAGAGGGGATTATCCATTTGTAACTGTAACTCTTGGACTTGGAATAAAGCAGTTCGAGAAGATGGCAAGTATTTCTCTTCTTGAAGTGCATAAAGGCGGACAGGGTAAGGCAGGACGCAAGAAACCGGTACTCTTCCCGAAAATCGTATTCCTTTATGATGAAAATATCCATGGAAAAGGCAAGATCAGTGAGGATGTATTTGAGGCAGGGGTTGACTGTTCTGCCAAGACTATGTATCCGGACTGGCTGTCCATGTCAGGAAAAGGATATATTTCCAGTATGTACAAGCAGTATGGAAAGGTTATAAGTCCTATGGGATGTCGTGCGTTCTTGAGCCCCTGGTACGAGAGAGGCGGTATGTATCCGGCAGATGATAAGGATGTTCCTGTGTTTGTGGGAAGATTTAACATCGGTGCGGTAAGCCTTCATCTTCCAATGATCCTTGCCAAAGCCAGAGCAGAGAGCAGGGATTTCTACGAAGTGCTGGATTTCTATCTTGAGATGATCCGTAATCTGCATATCCGTACCTATGATTATCTGGGACAGATGCGTGCGTCAACCAACCCGCTGGCATATTGTGAGGGAGGATTTTACGGTGGACATCTGAAACCGAATGAAAAGATTGGCAAGATTCTGAAACCAATGACAGCATCCTTCGGAATCACTGCATTAAATGAACTCCAGGAACTTTACAATGGCAAATCCATTGCTGAAGACGGGCAGTTTGCACTGGATGTGCTGAAATATATCAACAGGAAAGTAAATGAATTTAAAGAGAAAGATGGTTATCTTTATGCAATTTATGGAACACCGGCAGAGAGTTTATGTGGACTGCAGGTGGAACAGTTCCGTAAGATGTATGGCATTGTGAAAGGGGTTTCTGATCGTCCTTATGTAAGCAATAGTTTCCACTGTCATGTGACTGAAGATGTAACTCCGATTGAAAAACAGGATCTGGAGGGACGTTTCTGGGAGTTGTGCAACGGCGGTAAGATTCAGTATGTACGTTATCCGATCGATTATAATCGTGAAGCAATACGTACTCTGATCCGCAGAGCCATGTCTTTGGGATATTATGAGGGAGTAAATCTTTCTCTTGCTTACTGTGATGACTGCGGACATGAGGAACTTGAAATGGACGTGTGTCCGGTCTGCGGTTCCAAGAATCTGACAAAGATTGACCGTATGAACGGATATCTTTCCTACAGCCGTGTGCATGGTGATACTCGTCTGAACGAAGCGAAGATGGCAGAGATTGCGGAACGTAAATCTATGTAATATCAGGTCAGGGGTAAACTTTTGAATCTGACATCATAATATGATAATTAAAAGACATATACCGGCAAGATGATATGTATTGCTCTGGTATATGTCTTTTTGTATTGTCAGATAAAATATAGCAATCCTCTTAAATGTATTATTTACGAGGATTGCTATAGAATCATTTAATGATAGTTCCGGTTTTTTCGAAATATCCATCCTTTGCATGCGCAATATCTGTGATGATCGTTCTTCTGTTATCTCCCTTTTCGATAAAAGAGATTCCGGCTTCGAATTTAGGAAGCATGGAGCCTGGGGCAAACTGATTGTCAGCCATATATTTCTTGGCATCATCTACAGAAATTGTATTAAGATATTCTTCATTGTCCTGACCGAGGTTCAGACTTACTTTCTCAACACTGGTAAGGATCAGAAGAGTATCTGCATTTAATTCCTGTGCAAGAAGTCCGCTGGAAAGGTCTTTCTCAATGATTGCACTTGCACCATGAAGATCGATTCCCTGTTCCATAACCGGGATTCCGCCGCCGCCTGCTGCGATTACTACCTGGCCCGCATCTACAAGTGTGCGGATTGTTTCAAGCTCTACGATTTTCTGCGGTTTCGGAGCTGCCAGGATTCTTTTATAAGTGCCGTCAGCCAGTTTAGTGACAAAGTTTCCCTTGCTTTCTTCAGTTTCAGCCTCTTTTTCTGTAAGGACACGTCCGATGATCTTCTCAGGTTCAGCGAAAGCATCATCATATGGATCAATGACAACCTGTGTAAGGATAGTAGCTACCGGTTTATAAATACCGCGGGAAATAAGTTCTGCGCGGATTGCGGTCTGGAGGTCATATCCGATATAGCCCTGACTCATTGCCGAACATACGGACATAGGTGCAAATGTATAGTCAGGATGTGCTTTGCCAAATTCATTCATGGCTGTGTGGATCATTCCAACCTGTGGACCGTTACTGTGGGAAATGACTACACGATTTCCGGCTTCTACAAGATCTGCGACAGCTTTGGCTGCTTTTTTTGTAGCGATTTTCTGCTCCGGTAAGGTGGTTCCTAATGCTCTGTGGCCCAGTGCAACTACTGTAATTTTTTCGCTCATGGGAATTACCTCGATTCTTTCATGTTCTGTAAATATGATATCAGCGGGGTGATCTTATATATAAAGATTTTTGAAATTTTTTATCACTGATATCATAAATATTCAATCATATTGATATCCTACATTATAAAAGACTGCCAGTAGAATTGCAATAGAAAATAACTCAAAAAACACCTCGCGGGATATTACCAGTGAACAGTAACAAAAAACAAACAGCTCTCACATTTCTGTGAGAGCTGTTTTGTTTTTTTGAGGGGGGAGATAGAGAGTGGTTTTTCATCTATCCAAGACCTATTATATGGGAAAATTATGTTCAAAGTATGTCGAATTTCTGAAACAATCGGTAAATTTATAAAAGAATTATAAACAAATACGAAAAATAAAAAGTGGTATCTTGTTTTTATAGCATAGACATGCTAAAGTAGATTCATCGGCAACAGCCGTTATCAGTATTCTTATTTTCACGCACCGGTCCGGTGCAAAAATTTCCAATTATTTATTGATAGTCCGGGAGATGGTTTTGAATCCTGAGCAGAAACTCTGAAAATCTTATTTATTGTGCAAAACAGAGAGGAGAGATGCGTATGTCTGTGGATATGAACTTATAATCTCGAAAGATACTGTACCGATATCATTCTGACAGTGGAAGTACCTCAGATGACATAGAATAAAAATTCAGGAGAATGAGAGAATGAAAAAAAGAATATGGAATCAGTTAAAAAAAGCAGTCATGATAACGGCTGCTGTCGGGACTTTGGGAGCAGGAGCAGTATCAGCAGCAGAATTTGAAGCTGCAGAGTTATATGTTCCTGCTGTGGGTTTAAAGCAGAGTGCACAGTGGATCGATGAAGAGAAATTTCAGGCAGAACTGACACTGGAAGTGAGCGGTCTGAAAGAACTGTACAAAAGTCAACAGGAGAATACTGTTTCGGAGAACGGACAGTTGCAGATGGAAAATAGTACATGGGATGGAGAAGTGAGAGAAGCAGAAGCAGCAGAAAATACGACAGATGAAGTGGATTCCGAAAATACAGAGTGTGAATCAGAGAGTGCAGTAATAGATATAGAAGATATAGAAAGCGAAGAATATCGGAAGGCAGAAGAAAACGCAGAAGGATTTGACACAGAAACCGGACAGACACAACAGAGTGAGCAGGAGAACCAAAATGAGATCAGGGAAGATAAAACCAGATATTTTCTGACTGTATATATTTCAGAATATTTTCAGGTAAATGCAGAAGCGTTAAAGAATGATCTGCAGGCTGAATCCGTACAGATACAAAATAAGAAAGGTGAGACAACCCAGATTACAAAGCTGACCTGTGAGACTGCACTTTCAGATGCGGAAACAGATATCTTTACCATGAAAGTGCCGGTGTCTCTGCGTGAAGAATATCGTATTTCTTCTGTAAAAACAGATTATCCTCTGTGCCAGGATGCACCGCTTTGCAAAGATTGGGAGGGGACAGGTGCGTATTTCTGGATGAAATCAGGGGATGAAACCCGGACTGTTGCAGAAACTCCTTCAGCTCTGCTTTCCGTACAGGAGGCAAAAACAGGGATCACAGCCCGGTTACAGCAGGAGACGAAAGAGGTACGTGCAGGGCAGAATCTTACTTATATATTGTCTGTAGAGAATACAGGAGAATTACCTCTGGAAAATATAGAGATATCCAGTGTTTTTTCTCAGGATAATATAAAAGCCGAATGGAAACAGGAAGAGGGATTTACTGCAAATGGTATGCAGGGAATTATTTCAGGTCTTAAGGCAGGAGAAATCAGAAATCTTCAGATGACGGTACAGCTTACAGAAGAGCAGGCAGGAGAGCTTATTCATACAGTAACTGTAAAAGCGAAATATCCGGGAAAGGAAGAAAGTATTGGATGTCAGAAATCAGTCGAAACAGAAGTCATTGCATTAAAGGCGGCTTTTGAGGTGGAGAAAACTGCGGACAGAACACAGGCATATCCGGGAGATACGATCACATATCAGATCTGCATCAGGAATACAGGTGAGCGGACACTTCATTCGGTTCTCAGTACAGAAAGATTCCAAAATGCCGGTATTCAGGCAAACTTTGTCAGGAAAGAGGGCGTAACATTAAACAGCACAGGCACACAGGCTCTGATTCCGCAGATCGCACCGGGAGAGGCTTTTGCGCTTTACGCCACAGTGACTGTTCCACAATATATGGCAAGTCAGGAATTGATCAATGAGGTAATCGTTACATCTGATGAGACTGGTACGCAGGCAATGACATCTAAGGCAAACGTAGAATTAAAGGAAACTGATAATATTGTTACAGTTACGCCGCAACCGGCATCTCTGGCTTCCCAGAGTTATGGATATGACTCAAAGTCCGGAAGTGCTTATACTACTGCTTCCAAACCACGTACAGGAGATGAGACAGAAACGGCTTTGTATATTGTACTGGGGATTTTTGCAATCATGTCCGGAGTCAGTGCATTCTGTTACAGGAAGACAAAAAAACAGCAGAAGTAGAGAAACAACGTTGAAACGACAGGGGAGGTGTGCTATTCTTATATAGAATATACGCTTTAGTAAAACACCTCTGCCTGACTTTAAAGAAATTCTATTGCCGCAGGCAATCTGGAATGAATTTTGGCTAAGTTACTGTGAACGGAGTGAACAGTAACGAAATTGCCGTAGAGGCTGTATAAAATTCAGGCAGGCAGGAAATGATATGGAGGATTAAAATGAAATTAATATCCTTACTGGAAAAGCTGGAATATACATGTCTTCAGGGCAGTACAGACCAGGAAGTAAAAAATGTGATTTATGATTCCCGGAAAGTAGAAGAGGGCTCTCTTTTTATCTGTATCCGCGGTGCAGTGGTGGATGGTCATAAATTTGTGCCGGATGTAGTTGCAAAAGGAGCAAAGGTTCTGATCGTGGAAGAAGCTGTGGAAGCACCGGAAGATGTGACAGTCATTCTTGTGAAAGATACACGATATGCAATGGCGTTTATTTCTGCCGCATATTTCGGATATCCCGCAGAGAAACTGAAAACAATCGGTATCACAGGAACAAAAGGAAAAACAACCACTACGTATATGGTAAAATCTATTCTGGAAAATGCCGGATATAAAGTGGGACTGATCGGAACCATTGAAGCGATCATCGGTGACAAAGTGATTCCTGCAAAGAACACAACACCGGAGTCTTATGTGATTCAGGAATATTTCCATGAGATGGCAGAAGCCGGCTGTGACTGTGTGGTTATGGAAGTTTCCTCCCAGGGACTGATGCTTCACAGAACTCAGGGATTTGTTTTCGATTTTGGTATTTTTACAAATATTGAGCCGGATCATATCGGACCAAATGAACATAAGGATTTTGATGATTATCTCAGATGCAAGTCCTTACTTCTGAAACAGTGTAAGGTAGGAATTGTAAACAGAGATGATGAACATTTCGAGAAGATTATTGAAGGTCATACATGCAGCCTGGAAACTTATGGATTTTCACCGGAAGCAGACCTTCGTGCGGAAGATGCAAAGCTGGTCGGAGGTAAAGGATATCTGGGTATTTCCTACCATCTGAAAGGACTTCTGGATTTTCATGTGGAGATAGATATTCCCGGTAAATTCAGCATCTACAATTCATTGACAGCAATCGCAATCTGCCGTCATTTTAAGGTTTCGGAAGAGAACATTCTCAAAGCCTTAAAAGTAGCTAAGGTAAAAGGCCGTATCGAAATGGTAAAAGTATCCGATGATTTTACTCTGATGATCGATTACGCGCATAATGCCATGGCTCTGGAGAGTCTTCTGACCACTTTGAAAGAATATCATCCCCACAGACTGGTATGTCTGTTTGGATGCGGAGGCAACAGATCGAAGCTTCGCCGCTATGAGATGGGAGAGGTTTCCGGAAAGCTTGCAGACCTTACCATCATTACCTCTGATAATCCACGTGATGAAGAACCACAGGCGATCATCGATGATATCAAGATTGGTATGGCAAAAACCGATGGAAAATATGTAGAGATTCCGGACAGAAAAGAAGCCATCGCCTATGCAATCCATCATGGAGAGCCGGGGGATATTATAGTTCTGGCAGGTAAGGGACATGAGGATTATCAGGAAATTAAAGGAAAGAAATATCCTATGGATGAACGTGTCCTGATCGCAGATATTCTTGCTGGTAAATAGGTAGCGGGTCAAACAGGAATAAGTTCATGATATATGCTGATATAATAATTGATATTTCCAGTGATAAACTGGACCGGAGTTTTCAATATCGTGTACCGGAAAGGCTGGAGAAGAAAATAAAGGCAGGGATGGTGGCAGCCATCCCTTTTGGAAATGCCGGCCGGGTGCGTAAAGGATATGTGATCGGATTGTCAGATAAACCGAAAATTGCTCCCGAAAAGATTAAAGAAATCAGTGAAATCTGCAGTGGAGAAGAGACTACGGAATCCAGACTGATCGCCCTGGCAGCCTGGATGAGAGAAAATTATGGTTCCACCATGATCCAGGCTCTCAGGACAGTACTTCCTATCCAGGAGAAAATCAAGGCAAAAGAGAAAAAATATATATGCCTGGATATTTCCGAAGAGGCGGGAACGCAGTTGCTGAAAGAACTTGAACAAACAAGGTTTAAAGCCAGAACAAGACTTCTGAGGGAACTTCTGGAGAAAAAAAGACTGGATTATACACATGCGGCGAAAGAACTGGGGACAACTTCTGCTGTTGTAAAGAAATTTCAGGAGCAGGGGATTATCCGCATAGAATATGATGAGATAATGAGAACTTCACTGAATACAGGTGATATTTCCGGAGAAAGGCGAATGCCGCTTACAGATGAACAGGAAGCGGCAGTAAAACAGATACAGAGAGAGTGGGAAAAACCATCGCCGAAGCCTGTACTGATCGAGGGAGTGACAGGGAGCGGGAAAACCCAGGTGTATATAAAGCTGATCGAGCAGACGCTTTCTCAGGGAAAAGAAGCAATCGTGCTGATCCCGGAGATTGCTCTGACATATCAGACGGTACGCAGATTTTATGCCAGATTTGGGGATAAAGTATCAGTTATCAATTCCAGACAGTCTCAGGGAGAACGCTATGATCAGTTTAAACGTGCGAAAAAGGGAGAAGTCCAGGTGATGATCGGTCCCAGATCTGCGCTGTTTACGCCATTTGCCAGTCTGGGACTGATCATTATTGATGAAGAACATGAACCAAGCTATAAAAGTGAAAGCACACCCCGTTATCATGCAAGGGAAACTGCAATCCGGAGAGCTGTTTTAGAACATGCAAATGTGGTAATGGGTTCAGCTACTCCATCAGTGGAAGCCTACAGTAAGGCAATGAATGGGGAATATAGTCTGGTCAGGCTGACAACAAGATATGGAAGCAGACCTCTGCCCCGGGTTTCTATCGTAGACCTGCGTGAGGAATTAAAAGCAGGAAACAGGTCTGTACTGAGCAGAGAACTCCGGCAAAAGATGAAAGGCCGGTTTGAGAAAAAAGAACAGGTAATGCTTTTTCTGAACAGAAGAGGATACGCAGGTTTTGTATCCTGCCGGTCCTGTGGACATGTGATGAAGTGTCCGCATTGTGATGTTTCTCTTTCGGAGCATAATAATGAAAGGCTTTTATGTCATTACTGTGGATATGAGACAGGAAAACCCCGGGTATGCCCGGTGTGTGGATCGCCTTATATTGGCGGATTTAAGGCAGGAACACAGCAGATCGAGAAGGTAGTGCGGGAAGATTTTCCAGAAGTCAGGACTCTCAGAATGGATTTTGATACAACAAGAACCAAGGGCAGCTATGAAAAGATCCTTGCAGCTTTTGCAGCTCATGAGGCAGATATACTGATCGGAACACAGATGATCGTTAAGGGGCATGATTTTCCGGATGTCACACTCATGGGAATAGTAGCAGCGGATCTTTCGCTGAATGCAGAGGATTATCGATGTGCGGAACGTACCTTTCAGCTTCTCTGTCAGGCAGTCGGCCGGGGAGGACGGGGGGAAAAACCAGGAGAGGCAGTGATCCAGACCTATCATCCGGATCATTACAGTATTCAGGCGGCGGCAGTGCAGGATTATCAGGCATTCTATGAGGAAGAGATGAGTTACCGTATGCTTCTGGATTATCCGCCTGCGGCACATATGCTGGCAGTTCTGGGTTCAGGTCCGGAAGATGAGAAACTGGTTCAGGCCATGTATTATCTGAAACTTTATATAGAAAGGATATACAGAGAAAATGACCTGCATATCATTGGCCCGGCATATGCGTCAGTTGGAAAAGTTAAGGATATTTACAGACAGGTTATCTATTTAAAACATAAAGATTATAAAACGCTGGTACATATCAAAGACCAGCTGGAGAAATACATAGAGATAAATTCCGGTTTCCGTAAAATATACATACAATTTGATTTCAGTTAATTATGGCAGAGTTTTTCAAAATCTCATTACTGAAGTAATCTGCTGCAGAAAGGAAATCCGACAGGCAGTAATTTCTGAAATCGTGATATAACAATAATCAAGATATCAGGTTAGGGGCAAAATATCTTTTGATCCTAACATCATAATCAAAGAAGAGGAGAATAAAGAAATGGCACTTAGAAAAATCAGATTACAGGGCGACGAAGTACTTGCAAAGGTCAGCAGACCGGTAGAAAAGATGACACCACGTATTCATGATCTGATCGGGGATATGCTTGAAACCATGTATGATGCAATGGGAGTTGGCCTCGCGGCACCACAGGTAGGTATGCTGAAGCGTATTGTTGTGATTGATATAGGAGAAGGTCCTATCGTGCTGATCAATCCTGAAATCCTTGAAACATCAGGCGAACAGACTGGTGATGAAGGATGCTTAAGTGTACCTGGAATGGCTGGCCAGGTAACACGTCCGAACTATGTAAAGGTAAAAGCTCTGGATGAGGATATGAATGAAGTAGAATATGAAGGGGAAGGTCTTCTTGCGCGTGCTTTCTGCCATGAGATCGATCATCTGGACGGACATATGTATACAGAACTGGTAGAAGGAGAACTTCATCAGGTTTCCTATGATGAGGATGAGGAGTGATAATCAAATGAAGATAGTATTTATGGGAACACCGGATTTCGCAGTGCCGTCATTACATGCACTGACAGAAGCCGGATATGCGGTGGCAGCAGTGGTGACTCAGCCTGACAAACCAAAAGGGAGAGGTAAGACATTATTGCCAACACCTGTAAAAGAAGAAGCCGTTATGCACGATATTCCGGTATATCAGCCGGAGAAAGTGAGAAATAACCCTGAATTTCTGGAGATTCTGAAAGAAATTAATCCTGATATCATAGTTGTTGCTGCATATGGACAGATTATTCCAAAAGAAATCCTGGAACTTCCGAAATTTGGATGTATCAATATTCATGCGTCTCTTCTTCCGAAATACAGAGGAGCAGCGCCTATCCAGCAGGCTGTGATCGACGGGGAAAAAGTATCAGGTGTAACGATCCAGCAGATGGGAGAAGGTCTTGATACCGGTGATATGATTTCAAAGATAGTGATTCCGATCTCTCCGACAGAAACAGGTGGAAGCCTGTTTGGAAAACTTGCGCAGGCTGGTGCGGATCTGCTGATCAAGACGCTTCCATCTATTGAGCAGGGAACTGCGAAGTTTGAAAAACAGCCGGAGGAGAGTCCTACACCTTATGCGGCTATGATCACCAAACAGATGGGACTGATGGATTTCAGAAAATCTGCAGAAGAACTGGAACGCCTTGTACGCGGCCTGAATCCATGGCCAAGTGCTTATACATTTCTTAATGGAAAAACTCTGAAAGTGTGGAAATGTAAAGTCAGCACTGAGAAAACAGATGCTGTTCCGGGAACAATCTTCCTGGCAGATAAAGAGGGAATCCATACAGCATGTGGAGAAGGAGTGCTGATTCTTACAGAGATACAGCTGGAAGGTAAGAAGCGTATGGAAACAGAAGCCTTTCTCCGGGGATATCACATTGAAAATGGAATTGTTTTTACAGATCATAAGGAGTGATTAGATGTACGGATATTATTATTTTGATCCTACGTATTTACTGCTCGTTATCGGAATGGTGCTGTCTTTACTGGCATCTGCAAAGGTAAAGAGTACGTTTTCTGTTTACAGCAGAGTGCGCAGTGCATCGGGGCTTACAGGTGCCGATGCTGCCAGACGGATTCTTCGTATGTCGGGAATTACGGATGTTACGGTAGTACCCATATCCGGCAGCCTGACAGACCACTATGATCCGGGAAGTAAGAAACTGGCACTTTCCCAGGATGTATATGATAAAACATCGGTGGCTGCGATCGGAGTGGCTGCGCATGAATGTGGACATGCTATTCAGCATGCGACTAACTATGTGCCATTGAATCTTCGCTCTGCGATTGTGCCTGTTGCAAACATCGGTTCCACACTTTCCTGGCCATTGTTTCTGGCAGGACTGATTTTCTCAATCCGTCCACTGCTGACTGTTGGAATCATTTTGTTTACATTTGCGGTTCTTTTTCAGCTTGTAACTCTTCCGGTAGAATTTAATGCATCTTCAAGAGCATTGAAAATGCTTGGAAGTTCAGGAATGCTTGGAGCTGATGAGGTAAAAGGTGCAAGAAAAGTCCTTACAGCAGCGGCACTCACCTATGTTGCAGCACTTGCTTCATCAATTCTGCAGCTTTTAAGACTGATTATACTTGCCGGAGGAAGAGACCGTGACTAATGGAATAAATACAAGAGAACTGATATTGCAGATATTACTGGAAATCGAGGAAGAGGGAAAACACAGCCATATCGCTATCCGCAATGCTCTTTCCAAATATCAGTTCCTTCCAAGACAGGAGAGAGCTTTTATTACCAGAGTCTGCGAAGGAACACTGGAATATCGTATTTTAATAGATTATATTATTGATTCATATTCAAAAGTATCTGTAGATAAAATGAAGCCTGTGATCAGGGAAATCCTGAGAAGTGCAGTTTATCAGATCAGGTTTATGGACAGTGTGCCGGACAGCGCAGTGTGTAATGAAGCGGTGAAGCTGGCCCAGAGAAAAGGCTTTTACAGCCTGAAACCTTTTGTAAACGGTGTTCTTCGTACGATTGCCAGAGAGTGGAAAAATCTGAAACTTCCTTCAAGGGAAGAAAATCCGGTCAGATATCTGTCTGTCAGATATTCTATGCCGGAAACACTGGTAAACCGTTGGCTTGAGGATTACGGGGAAGAAAAAACAGAAAAGATCCTTACAGATTTTCTCACTGAGAAACCGATCACAGTACGCTGCAGAACTCATAAATATCCACAGAAAGAGATTTATGAGAGCCTGGTCGATCAGGGAGTGGAAGTGAAACCTGCACCTTATCTTCCCTATGCATATGAAATTTCAAATTATAACCATATTCTTGCACTGGATGCATTTATACAGGGGAAAATCCAAGTGCAGGATGTAAGCTCCATGCTGGTGGCAGAAATTGCAGATCCGCAAAAAGGGGATTATGTGATAGATATGTGCGCAGCACCTGGTGGAAAGAGTCTCCATGTTGCAGATAAAATGGGAGATTACGGAACAGTAGATGCACGCGATATCAGCCAGTATAAAGTGGATATGATCGAAGAGAATATTCACAGAACAGACTGCATTAATGTGCAGGCTCATGTGATGGATGCTACGGTATTTGATGTAGATTCAGAACTCAAGGCAGATGTCGTTCTGGCAGATGTCCCATGTTCCGGATATGGAGTAATTGGAAAGAAGCCGGAGATCAAATACAGGGTGACAGCACAGAAGCAGGAAGAGATTGTAATCCTTCAGAGAACAATCCTTGACAATGCGGCAGAATATGTGAAACCGGGCGGAGTGCTGGTATTTAGTACCTGTACTATCGCAAAGGAAGAGAATGAAGAGAACATGTTGTGGTTTATGAATAATCATCCGTTCAAACTGGAGAGTATTGATCCGTATCTTCCGGAAGAACTGCATTCTGAGACAACAGCTCTGGGTTATCTTCAGCTTCTGCCGGGAGTACACAAAACAGATGGCTTCTTTATTGCAAAATTCAGGAGAAAATAAGTAATGACAGACATTAAGTCAATGACGATCGACGAATTAAAGAAACTGATGACCACTCTGGGAGATAAGCCTTTTCGTGCGAAGCAGATTTACAGCTGGCTGCATGAACACCTTGTTACTTCTTATGATGAGATGACCAATCTTTCCAAAAGCCTGAGGGAAAAACTGAAAGAATATCCTGTCACAGCACTGAAGATGGTAGATGTACAGACATCCCGGATTGACGGTACACAGAAGTATCTGTTCCGTCTCAGTGATGGAAATGTGATAGAGAGTGTTCTCATGCGGTATAAACATGGAAATTCTGTCTGTATTTCTTCTCAGGTGGGATGCCGCATGGGATGCAGATTCTGTGCATCTACCATAGGAGGACTGACCAGATGTCTTCTCCCGTCAGAAATGCTGGATCAGATATACAGGATACAGGCTCTGACAGGAGAAAGAGTTTCCAATGTTGTGGTCATGGGAACGGGGGAACCTCTTGATAATTATGAAAATCTTCTCAGGTTTATACATATCCTGACAGAAGACGGAGGACTTCATATCAGTCAGAGAAACCTGACTGTATCTACCTGTGGGCTGGTTCCGAAGATTTATGACCTTGCAAAAGAAAAGCTTCAGATGACACTTGCACTTTCCCTTCACGCACCTAATGATGTGAAGCGACGGGAACTGATGCCGATCGCAAACAAATACAGTATGGATGAGGTTCTGGAAGCCTGCCGTTATTATTTTAAAGAAACCGGGCGCAGGATCACATTTGAATATAGTCTGGTAGCCGGAGTTAATGACAGCGATGAGGATGCAAGGGAACTTTCCGGCAGAATCAGAGATATGAACTGCCATGTAAATCTGATCCCGGTAAACCCTATTAAGGAACGTTCCTTTGTGCGTTCAACAAGACAGGCTGTGGAGAATTTCAAAATAAAACTTGAAAAATGTGGAATAAATGTTACTATTAGAAGAGAAATGGGCAGTGATATTGATGGTGCCTGTGGACAGTTAAGAAAAAGTTATATGGAAAAAACAGAAAGCGAGAAGTGACATGAGGATATATTCAGCTACTGATGTCGGGCAAAAGCGGAAGATGAACCAGGATTATGTGTTCGCAACTGCTGACCCGGTTGGAAATCTTCCGAATCTGTTTGTTGTTGCAGATGGTATGGGTGGTCATAATGCAGGTGATTATGCATCCTCTCATGCGGTTACATCCATGGTGGAGGAAATCCGGCAGGATGCGGATTTTAATCCGGTAAAGGTAATCCGTCATGCCATTGAATGTGTAAATACCGAGATTCTTACCCAGGCACAGCAGGATGAGAAACTTAGAGGAATGGGAACAACGATAGTGGCAGCTACTATCGTAGGACATTACGCTTATGTGGCAAATGTAGGTGACAGCAGACTTTATGTGATCGGAGAGAAGATTCAGCAGATAACAAGGGATCACTCACTGGTGCAGGAGATGGTAAGAATGGGAGAACTTGACCCTGAACAGGCAAGGAAGCATCCGAAGAAAAATATCATTACAAGAGCACTTGGAGCAGAGAAAACAGTGGATATTGATTTCTTTGATCTGAAACTGGAACCCGGAGATGTAGTTTTGATGTGTTCGGACGGGCTCAGCAACATGGTTGAGGACAGCCAGCTGAGGGAAATCATTTCTGACACATCTACAGATCTGGATGAAAAAGGCAGGATACTTATAAGAGAAGCAAACCGCAATGGCGGCAAGGATAATATTGCAATTGTATTGGTAGAACCATTCACAGACGAGGTGAAAGCATGTTAAAAACGGGAATGATCATAGCAGAACGCTATGAGATATTAGGAAAAATTGGTACCGGCGGAATGGCGGACGTATACAAGGCAAAAGACCATAAGCTGAATCGGTTTGTTGCTGTAAAAGTTCTTAAGCCGGAATTCAGAGAGGATACGACGTTTATCCGCAAGTTTAAAAGTGAGGCTCAGGCTGCAGCAGTCCTGACACATCCGAATATAGTGAATGTATTTGATGTTGGTGACGATAACGGAGTTTATTACATTGTTATGGAGCTTATTGAGGGAATTACTCTCAAGGAGTACATTTCCAAAAAGGGAAAGCTTTCTGTAAAAGAAGCAACCAGTATTGCAATCCAGGTCTCCATGGGACTGGAAGCTGCACACAGCCATGGGATTGTACATCGTGATGTAAAACCGCAGAATATTATCATTTCCATGGATGGAAAGGTAAAAGTAACAGATTTTGGTATTGCAAGAGCCGCTTCTTCCAATACCATAAGCTCAAATGTAATGGGATCTGTTCATTACAGTTCACCGGAACAGGTCAGAGGCGGATACAGTGATGAGAAGAGTGATATTTATTCACTGGGTATCACAATGTATGAAATGGTTACAGGGAAGGTTCCTTTTGACGGAGATACCACAGTAGCTATTGCTATCAAACATCTTCAGGAAGAGATTGTTCCTCCAAGTATTTATACACCGGAGCTTCCCCACAGTCTGGAGCAGATCATTCTGAAATGTACACAGAAAAGCGTGGATCGCCGTTATCAGAATATGGAGGATGTGATCGCAGATCTGAAGCATTCTCTGATCGATCCACAGGGAGATTTCGTAACGCTGACGTCTGTGGATAACGAAGCAAAAACAGTTGTGATCTCAGATAAGGAGCTTGGCGAGATCAAACATATGCCGAAGCAGATCGCAAAGTCAGAACCTGAGGCTCTGGAAGAAGAAATCAATGAAACAGATTATGATGATGAGCCGGAAGTGAAAAAGCACAGGAAGAAATCAGATAAGCCTGAGAAAAAGAAAAAAGGAGGCGGACATGGGCTGACTATTGTAATGCTTCTGATGGGTGTTGTGATTCTGATAGCAATCATTCTGGTCGCAGGAAAGGCGTCCGGACTTATTGGAAGTAACAATGATACAGACAAAAAAACTGAGGCCCAGGATACATCGGAATCAGATGATGACGGAATGATAACTGTGCCGAATCTGGTAGGAAAAACAGAGGATGAAGCAAAGAATATCACAAAGGATATGAAACTGGGTATTCAGCCTATGGGCGAGGAGGCTTCAAATCAGGCAAAAGGAACCATTTCTTCACAGGATATTCCAAAGGGAAGTAAAGTAGAGCAGTATACGACCATTAAGTATTATATCAGCAAGGGTGCGCAGAAGATCACAATTCCGGATGTGGATGGACAGACCGGAGTAGACGCACAGCAGACTCTGGAAGATATGGGATTAACTGTTGAGATACAGAAAGAATACAGTGAATTAAATGATGATGGTACTCCGGTTACAGATCCGGGATATGCAGTCTCCACAACTCCGGCAGCCGGAAACTCTGTTTCAGCAGGGGACAGCGTAACACTGCTTGTCAGTCGAGGCGTGGACTATGGAGACAGTGTGGAGGTTCCAAGTGTTGTCGGGATGACAAAGAATGATGCAGTTACTACTTTTGGTAAGTTCCTCAATGTGGAAGTAAAAGAGGAAAAGAGTACAGAGGTGGCAGAAGGAGAAGTAATCTCACAGGAACCGGAAGCTGGAAACTGGGAAGATCCGGATAATGTAAATGTTGTGATCACAGTAAGTACCGGAGATCAGGAACCTTCGGCTCAGAGTGACAGCGCAGATACTGCTGCATCATCTGATGCTCCGGCACAGACAGCAGATAACAGTGCGGCGGCAGCAGCCGGGGAAGTATGGAAATGTACACAGACTCTGAATACTCCGTCAGGATATTCCGGAGGTCCGGTACGTCTGGAACTGATCCAGAATGTAAACGGAACACCGACTGCTTCAGTTGTTCTGGAAGATCAGGTAATCCAGTTCCCGTATGATCTGAATATCACAGGTGCACCTGGTATCAGCGAGGGTACTTTGTATCTGTCTGAACAGATTAACGGCACTTATCAGGAACTCGGAAATTATTCTATTACATTTGCTAAGGCTGAATGATCCATGCAGGGAAAGATAATCAAAGGAATTGCAGGATTTTATTACATCTATGCAGAAAATGATGAGATTTATGAATGCAAGGCAAAGGGAATATTCAGAAAAGATAAACAGAAACCTCTTGTAGGGGATAATGTGGAGATAGAGGTTTTGGATGAACAGGAGAAGGAAGGCAGTGTGACTGCCATCCTTCCCAGAAAAAATTCATTGATCCGTCCGGCCGTTGCCAATGTGGATCAGGCTTTTGTGATTTTTGCGATGGAGAGTCCGAAACCTAATTTTATGCTGCTTGACCGTTTTCTGATCATGATGGAGAAAGAGAATGTTCCGGCTGTTATATGTTTTAACAAGAAAGATCTTGCAAAACAGGAAGAACTGGAGTTTTTATATGAAACTTATAAGAGCTGTGGATATGATGTGATTTTTTCCAGTACTTTTAATGGAGAGGGACTGGATGAGATACATGAGATCCTGAAAGGAAAAACAACTGTAGTTGCAGGACCTTCCGGTGTAGGAAAATCTTCAATCACCAATGCACTGCAGGAAAATGTACAGATGGAAACCGGGGAGATAAGTAAGAAGCTGAAACGTGGAAAGCATACCACGCGTCATTCTCAGGTGATACCGGTGGGACATGATACTTATCTGATGGATACACCGGGATTTTCTTCTTTATATCTGACAGATATAGAAGAACAGGAACTTAAGGCGTATTTTCCGGAGTTTCGCAGATATGAAGAACAGTGCAGATTTCAGGGATGCAGACATATCCATGAACCGGACTGTGGTGTGAAAGCAGCATTGGCTGAGCATGAGATCAGCCAGCTTCGCTATGAAGATTATCTGGGACTTTATAATGAATTAAAAGAGAAAAGGAGATTCTAATTATGTATCAGTTGTGCCCTTCTATTTTATCGGCAGATTTTAACCGTTTGGGCGAACAGATCAAAACCCTGGAAAAAGAGGGGATTGAATGGCTTCATATTGATGTTATGGATGGTGATTTTGTACCGAGTATTTCTTTTGGAATGCCGGTGATAAAGTCTATCCGAAAGGAATCAAAGTTGTTTTTTGATGTACATCTCATGGTTACAGAGCCTGAGAGATATATCAGAGATTTTGTGGAATGTGGGGCAGATTCCATTACAGTACATGCGGAGGCATGTGAAGATCTTGAGAGAACTATTGAACAGATCAGGGAAGCAGGTGTGAAGGTGGGGGTTTCCATCAAACCGGCTACACCTGTAAATGATATAAGCCATATGCTCAGCGATGTGGATATGGTTCTGATCATGACTGTACAGCCGGGATTTGGCGGTCAGAAGTATATGGAAGAATGTACGGAGAAGATCAGGGAAGTACGTGAACTGATCGAGGCCGAGGATCTGGATGTAGATGTTCAGGTTGATGGTGGCATCAATGATGAGACAATGGAGACAGTGCTCACAGCAGGTGCAAATCTGCTGGTAGCAGGTTCTTATGTTTTCAACGATGATCTGGCAAAAAATGTAAAACATGCCAGAGAACGAATGGATGAGATCATAAGAAGGATTGACTGAGGAAGAGCATGATAGATACGATAATTGTAAGCGGGGGCAATATCCACAGTGATTTTGCCCTCGATTTTTTAAAAAAGAATGAAGCCTGTCTGATCGCAGCTGATAAAGGGCTGGAATTCTTTCTGGAGCATCAGCTTTTGCCGGATGCAGTTATTGGAGATTTTGACAGTCTGTCTGAAGATGGAAAAAAATTCCTGGAAATTCATGAAGAAAGAAGTATGGATAGTGAAATTCCCTATGGTGGAATGACTGAGTGGAAATTGCAAAAAGGCTTTGGAAATGAAAAAAAAGAAATAAAAGTTATCCGCCTGAGACCGGAAAAAGATGACTCAGATACACAGTCTGCCATGAATTATGCGATCAGGACCGGTGCGAAAAAGATAGTGATCTTTGGTGTGACAGGAAACAGAGTAGACCATCTGATGGCGAATTTCGGACTCCTCGTCCTGGCACAAAACCAGGGGGCAGAAGTAACACTTGTGGATCAGTATAATTATATGAAACTTATTTCAGACGGAACAGTTCTGAAAAAGTCAGAACAGTTTGGAAAATATGTGTCATTTTTTCCATTTGGAGGAAATGTGACAGATCTGACTCTGGAAGGATTTAAATATCCCCTGAGTAACTATTGTCTGACAGCAGCAGACAGTGGACTTACTGTAAGCAATGAGATCATCAGCGAACATGCCAGAGTTACATTTAGCTCAGGGGTGTTGCTTATGATAATGTCAAGAGACTAAAATACAAGACACGTTTTTTTTGATGAGTTTCCCAGGGAGGCACTGGAGCTTGCAGATGAGCTGAATTTACCGCTTTTTTTACTTTATAGGAAAGACCGCCTGCGGTGCTCTGTTGAATTTAAAAATGCCCGCACGGAGGCGGGCATGATAACAAGAAAAGCCCTGGATTAGAAAATATAAAAATTTTCCTCGCCAAATCGTTATCAGATTTGTCATCATTTAGAAGATAATCCATATCTGGAAGTCCTTTTTCGTTTCTCCTGCTATATAATATTCTGTAAATCATTTTGCATGGATGTTCTCTGGTAATAAGTATTTATGATATCCTGTAAAGTAATCGTATTCATCTTTTCTTCAGCGTTTTTTTGAATTTCATTATAGAATCCCTGCAAAGATAACTGAATGTTAATGCCAACGCCACAATCTGGATTGGTATGAGTATCTAAATGAAGCAATGGTTTATCACCTTCAACTGCTTTATAAATATCCAGCAATGTAATCTGGTCTGCTGGTTTTGAAAGAGAAGGACGGGCATGTCCGGCTACACTGGTCATAAGTCCGGCTTTTTTTAGTTTTAACATAAGCTGGCGTACAAAGCCGGGATTTGTATGGACACTTTCTGCAATTGAGGCGCTGGAGAGAGATTTTTCCTGGTTGATAGCAATCAGAACCATCACATGAACAGTATCACTTAATTTCGTTGAATATTTCATGATAAGAAACTCCTTGTAGTATGATATAATGATTTTGCTTTCACATTTTTGAGACAAAAATATTTCTGGTTTGTCTAAAACATTTCAAGTTCTCAACAGTTCTTTTCAATGTGTTGAGAAACGGTGCATATTTATTATTTTGATGATTGTAAATAATATAATTACAACTATAATGAAATTTAAAGGAAAAGTCAACACAGATACTATAAATATTCACAAAGGAGAACTTATGGAATACAAAAATCAAACAGAAAATCGTGCATTTCAGGAAATGTTGCAGGCAGCAGTAAAACGGCTGCAAAATCGTTCCGGAGAGGATATTGCTGCAAAAAGTGGGGCTGTTTTTCATAGTAGCCGAAATGTGCTTGAAGTACTGAGTTTTTATGAAACGATTGAAATTCAACTCCCTGAATTTTGTATTAACTCAGACATGGACGAATGGCATTATCTGACATTGCTGCATTATCTGGATATGGCTGATGGAACAGAAGGTTCACAGAAACTCATTACTTTTGGTAATCTGAAAGATGGATTGATTCGAGGAACCAAGTTTGACCGGACTGCAGAGCAGAAACTGGAAAAGCTTTTGCAGGATAAAGATCCTGAGAAAATTCAGAAAGCATGTAAAAACCTGGGTGCAGAATTCACAGAGACAAAGGCGGATCTGTGTGCTGTTTTTCCAGTTCTGCCAAGATATCCGGTAACTTTAAAGATATGGTTTGCAGATGAAGAATTTCCTGCATCTGGCAAAATATTTCTTCAGGATCATGCCGATCATTATCTGAGTGTAGAAGATGCGGTAACAGTTGGAGAAATTTTGCTGCAAAAATTATCGGAAGCATTTTCTTCTCTCTGATCATGAATCAGAAAACTTTCCAGCCCGGATTTGATAAATTTGTCAATTGTTGTCTGAATCTGTTTCCAGTCATTACAGTGATTGCGGAGCATCAGTCTGTTGATGGAAAGGCAGCCATTCATTTGAAAATAAAAAACCGATTCTGCCTGTTCAAAGGTTAGGAGGCTGTGTGACATAAGCCAGGTCACATAGCCTTCTTTTGCATTTTCTGCTAATTTTTCCAGAAGAATAGGGGCAATTGTATCATCCAGAAACAGTGCCCTGTATTGTGATTCCATCTGTATTTTCTGACAGAACGGATAGGAACAGCTTTTTTGATTTAGACAGAATAAATGATCCACAGTTGTTAACATATCCTGAGTCATATCATTAAGAATATCTGATAATACATCATAGATATCGTAGTAATGAAGATAAAAAGTGCCACGGTTGATTTCAGCATTTTTGCAGATCTCTGTAACTGTAATTTTCGTAAAACTTTTCTGATTTAACAATTCTAAGAACGTATCTTTTATGGTTTGCCTGGTATAGCGGGTACGGCGATCTTGTTTTCTCGTTTTTTCTGACATTATATACTCCTGTATTAGTTAGTATCATATGATTTCTCAACAATTTTTCTGATGTGTTGAGTAACCATACAAATCTCACGGATTGATTATTGTAATTTATATAGTAACAACTATAATAAGGTTTAAAGAAAAAGTCAACAGATTGTTCAGAATTTTAGGAGGAAAAACATGGGACATGTAATTGCAGTATCAGGAAAAGGTGGCGTAGGAAAAACAACTCTTTGTGGATTGTTGATCCAGTATTTATGTGAAAGCGGAAAACGTCCGGTTCTGGCGGTGGATGCAGATGCAAATGCAAATTTGAACGAAGTGCTCGGTGTTGAGCCGGAGGTCACACTTGGGGAGCTGAGAGAAGAAATTGAGCGGGCAGGCATAGACCCACGATATCAGATTCCCTCCGGTATGACAAAACAGGCATATCTGGAAATGCGTCTTTCTGATGCGATTGCAGAAGAAGACGATTATGATTTGATGGTAATGGGACGAACCCAGGGACAGGGCTGCTATTGTTTTGTAAATGGCCTTGTGCAGACCCAGGTTCAGAAACTGCAAAGTCATTATCCATATATTGTGGTTGATAACGAAGCAGGTATGGAACATATCAGCAGAGGAATCCTGCCAATGATGGAAGTTGCTATTCTTGTAAGTGACTGTTCCAGAAGAGGTGTTCAGGCAGCCGGACGTATTGCAAAGCTGATGAAGGAGTTAAACTTTAAACCACAGAAAACTGGATTAATCGTGAATCGTGTTCCGGATGGAAAACTGGATGCCGGAACTCTGGAAGAAATCCGAAATCAGGGACTGGAACTGTTAGGGGTTGTACCACATGATGACCAGGTATATCAGTATGACTGTAATGGAAAGCCGATCATACAGCTTCCGAAAGATTCTCCTGTAAGAAGTGCACTGGAAGAAATTGTAAAGAAGCTAGGACTGTGAGAGAGGGAGGTTCTCTTTATGATTTCAGCCAGACAGCAGTAGATGAGATAAAAAAATAAAAGAAAAATTAGGTTAAGAAAATAATAGAATATATACAGGAAAAAGGTGAAAAGATGGGATTTTTTTCAGGATGTATGGATGCCAGAAACATGACTTCAATTGAAGAAGTTAAATGTCCGAAATGTAGTGCAGATATAGAAGTATTTGTGAGAGATGGAAAAACAGTTGGCGACAGTGTATGCGATAACTGTGGATATACGATAAAAGAAAACCAGATTATACAGCTGTAATTTGTAATATTACATCCACTTGACTCAGGAATGAAGCAGTGATATACTAAAACAAAAGTTATTTATAAAATAACAGTAAAAACCTGGAACTATATTGTGCGGGATTGAACAGTTATAAAGAATGCAATTCTTGTGGAGGGTATGGGATGATACAGATTGCAATTGTGGAAGATGAAGAAATTTATGTAAAACAATTAACAGAGTATATCCGGAAATATCAAACGGAAAGGGGAAGATCAATAAAGGTTACGGTATTTGGTGATGGAGAAGATATCACTGAGAATTACAGTGGCGGTTTTGATATTATTCTGATGGATATTCAGATGCGGTTCATGGACGGTATGACAGCAGCAGAAAAAATCCGTCAGATGGATCAGAAAGTAATTATCATGTTTATTACAAATATGATTCAATATGCAGTACGTGGATATGAAGTTGATGCAATGGATTATGTAGTAAAACCAGTTGAGTACTTTTCTTTTTCGCAGAAACTGGATAAAGCAGTTGGACGTATGCGCTCTGAGGTTAAAGAATTTCTTACGATTCCCATTGGGGAAGGAGTTGTAAAGATAGATATAGCAGATATCTATTTTATTGAGGGGCAGAGACATAATGTAATTTATTATACTTCGAGAGGAGATTACTGTTCAAGAATTACGATGAAAGAACTCGAAGAAAAACTTACGGTACATAATTTTTTTCGATGTGCAAAGGGATATCTGGTAAATATGAATCATGTAGAGGGATTTGTTGGTTCTGATTGCGTGATCCATAATGTGCATATACCTGTCAGCAGAACCAGAAAAAAAGAATTTATGAATCTGCTTCTGCAAAACATCAATATGGAATGATTTCATGTGAAATGGAGGATACTATGTTATATCAGGATATTCCAAGAATTTATACAGCAATAGCAGAGTGGGGATCATGTCTGGTTTATCTTTATATCCTAAAAAAAGAAAACATGAAATCTGTACATTTTTTTACAGGCAGTCTTTTCGTGTTGGCAATGCAGAGTATTTTTCTGACTTTGACAGGCAGCGTAACTGAAATTTTGTGGATTCCCTGTATGATGATCGCTGCAGGTATGATGTATGGATTTCTTATGGTCGGAGGAAATATGAAGCCTCTGGGAGCGGCTTATTGCTGTGCCCGTGCATTTGTTCTTGCAGAGTTTGCAGCTTCGCTGCAGTGGCAGATGGTATCTATTGTACAGGCATGGGGGAATCAGAGCCTCGGGGTTGAAATTCTGATTACGATGGTTGTTTTTGGAGGCTGCTTTACTATTGATATTTATTTAGAAAAAGATCTTCTGAAGCAGAATTATCTTGAACAGATGACAGTAAAGGAAGTAGTAGCGGCGGCAATCATGGCTGTTGCAATCTTTGCTTTTAGTAATCTGAGCTTTTTAAATGAAAATGCACCATTTGCGAGCAGAGAACGTGCAGATATTTTTTCTATCAGAACACTGATCGATTTTGGAGGAATTGCAATCCTGCATGCTTATCAGAGCAGGATCAGTGAGTATGTTGCCGAGAAAGAACTTTCAGTAATGAACGTGATGCTGAAAAGCCAGTATGATCAATACCGAAATTATCAGGACAGCCTGGATCTCATACAAATGAAATACCATGATCTGAAACACCAGATAACGGGACTTCGTGCGGAATCAGATGAAGAGAAACGAAAAAAATGGATTGATTCCATGGAAAAGGAAATCGCTGCTTTTGAGAATATAAGCAGAACGGGGAATCAGGTACTTGATACGATTTTGGCAGCTAAGATTTTCCATTGTCGAAAAAATCATATACAGATTACCTGTGTGGCAGATGGAAAATTATTGGATCATATGCATGTAACAGATATATGTTCTATATTTGGAAATGCTTTGGATAATGCGATTGAACATGTAATTTTAATTCCAGATCCGGAAAAAAGACTGATCCATCTGACAGTATCCGCTCAAAAAGGATTTGTGTTCATCAAGATAGAGAATTATTGTGAAGCAGAAATTTCCAAAAATGAAGAGGATCTGATTACAACAACAAAAAAGGATAGTAAAAACCATGGTTTTGGATTGAAGAGTATTCGTAAAGCTGTAGAAAAATATGATGGTTCTGTAGTATTTGGAGTACAGCAGAACTGGTTTGAATTAAAGATTCTTTTACCCAGAGTATTGTAATGCTCTGGGTATTTTTGTTGCCAAGCATACGACAGGTCCGGTGGACCTTTTTTAGTATTTTGTGCCATATTTGCTGCATCTTGTGCCAAAAACGGCACGAAATAATAACCATGTTATAGTAATGTCAACAGGAAATGATACCTGAAAAAGGCGAGAGAGTCAAAGGAGGAAAAAAGAGAATGATCAGTGTTGAAATGGAAGATGTTCTGGCGGTATTACAATTATGCAAACCGTATATTATCGGTATTATTGCTGCACTTGTAATTGGAATCGTAATTATGATCGCATGCCGCAGGATGTCCAGGGGCAAAAGATTTCTGATAAGAGGAGAAGCTGCGATCGCAATGGTTCTTGCAGTTGTTGTCTGCGTGAATATGATCTGTTTTGGACCAATGTCTACGTTGATTGGACTGGCAACGGGAAATGGAACTTTAAGCGATGAAACAAATGAAGAAGCTGCGGAAGTAGCAGAAGAAATTATGGAAGATGGAATTGTTCTTCTGAAGAATGAAAGCCTGCTTCCTTTAAATGAAACAAAAAAACTGAATATTTTTGGCTGGGAATCTATTAATCCGGCTTATGGAGGAGCTGGTTCCGGTGGAATTAATGATCTGTATGATATTGTCAGTCTGAATCAGGGACTTGAAAATGCCGGATTTTCTATTAACCAGGAACTGGTTGATTTTTATAACAATTATGGTGCAGATAATCCGGAAATGTCTATCCAGAAACAGAGCTGGACATTACCGGAGCCACCTGTAGATACTTACAGTGATGAGCTTATTAAAAGTGCGAAAGAGTATTCTGATGTGGCAGTTGTGGTTCTTTCCAGAAAAGCAGGTGAAGGTCATAATGATATTCCTATGGATGTAAGAAAAGCAGCATATGATAATAATTCAGATGAATATGATGATTTTCCTGAGGGAGAGCATTATTTACAGCTTTCACAAACTGAGAGAGATATGGTAGATATGGTTTGCTCAAACTTTGATAATGTGATTGTGGTTTATAATGGAGCAAATCAGTTTGAACTTGGTTTCGCAGATGAATATCCTCAGATTAAATCTGTTGTATGGTGCCCCGGAACGGGAAATGTGGGATTTAATGCACTTGGTAAAGTATTTTCAGGTGAAGTCAATCCTTCCGGAAAAACACCGGATACATTTATTTATGATATGACGACTGCTCCGTGGTGGAATAATGCAGAAAAAACGGAGTATACAAATCTGGCAGATATGGCCGTTGAAGGAATGAACGCAGGAACTGCGCAGGTGTATGCTCCGGCATTTACCAATTATGTGGAAGGTATTTATGTAGGATACAAGTACTATGAAACAGCTGCACAGGAAGGTGCGATTGATTACGATAAGACTGTACAGTATCCATTTGGATATGGTCTGAGTTATACGGAATTTGAACAGAAAATGGGTGAACTGGAGGAAAAAGATGGACAGATTTCTGTAGATGTAGAAGTAACCAACACAGGAGATGTTGCCGGAAAAGATGTAGTAGAAGTGTATTATAAACCGCCATATACAAATGGGGGAATTGAGAAATCTTCTGCAAATCTGATCGAGTTTGCAAAAACAGATCTGCTTCAGCCGGGAGAATCTCAGACTGTTACAGTTACATTTAGTATAGAAGATATGGCCTCTTATGATGAGAATAATGCAAAAGCATATGTTCTTGAAAAAGGCGATTATGTGATTTCTATCAACAGCGATTCACATACTGTGCTGGATCAGAAAACTTATACTGCAGATAAAGATGTAGTATATAAGGGCGAAAATAAAAGAGCATCAGATGATACTGCAGCAACAAATGTATTTGAAGATGCAAAAGGAGATATAACATATCTGTCACGTGCGGATCATTTTGCAAATTATGAAGAGGCTACAGCAGCACCGGCATCTGCAGAGCTGGGTGAGCCATATGTTTCTGAATATCATCTGAACAGCAACTTTGATAAGACTACATATCTCAATGATGAGGATGTAATGCCGACAACGGGAGCAGATAATGGACTTACATTAGCTGATATGCGTGATGCTGATTATGACGATCCTCGTTGGGAAAAACTTCTGGATCAGCTTACTGTTGATGAAATGGCAAATATGATTGCAATGGCTGGTTATCAGACAGCAGCCATGGATTCTGTGGGAAAAGTGGCTACACTTGATTTCGATGGACCAGCAGCAATTAATAACAACTTTACAGGAGTTGGTTCTATTGGATTTCCAATTGAAGTTGTGGTTGCTTCCACATGGAATAAGGAACTTGCACAGGCCTGGGGTGAATGCATGGGCAAGATCAGTCAGGAAATGGGTGCAGAGGGCTGGTATGCACCAGGTATGAATACTCATAGAACCGCATTTGGAGCAAGAAACTATGAATATTTTTCAGAAGATGGAGTTCTTGCAGGAAATATGGGTGCAAATGCAGTAGAAGGTGCAAGAAAATATGGAGTTTATTCTTACATTAAGCATTTCGCACTGTATGAAGGAAATGCAAAGATGGTAAGTGTCTGGTCAAATGAGCAGGCAATCCGGGAAATCTATCTGAAACCATTTGAAATTTCTGTAAAACAGGGTGGAGCAAATGCGGTTATGGTTTCCTGGAGCTTCCTTGGAGATAAATGGACTGGAGAAAGCAGTAACCTTATGAATACAGTTCTTAGAGATGAATGGGGATTCAGGGGAATGGCGCTTACAGACTTCTTCCGAAACAATGGTCATGGATTTATGAATGCAGATGCAGCTTTGGCAAATGGAGTAGATGTAATGTTGTCCACATTCAATGGAGAAGAGAACAATGTAGCCAATCCGGAGCATCCGACATCTGTACTTCAGATGAGAAATGCCTGCAAAAATGTCATGTATACAGTTGTAAGCAGCTGGGCTTATGACGGAGAACACGAAGAAACAGGTATGGAAAACTGGAAAAAAGCAGGAATTGGTATCGACATTGTAATAGCACTTTTCATGGCAGGAATGGAAGTACTGGTAATCAGAGGATATAAGAAAAGAAAGAATGCTGAATAAAGATGAAAGTGGGATGGAAAACAGTTATGAAACAGCAAAAATTGGTTGAAAAGATGACAATAGAAGAAAAGGCAGCAATCCTCAGTGGAAAAACTGTCTGGCAGACCAGAGAAATTGACAGGCTTTCCATCCCGTCCATCTTTCTTTCAGATGGACCGCATGGAATTAGAAAGCAGGCAGGGGCAGGAGACCATCTGGGACTGAATGCATCCCTGAACGCAACTTGTTTCCCCACAGCAGCAACGATTGCAAACAGCTGGAATCAGGATCTGGGGGAAGAGATTGGACAGGCTCTTGGAGAGGAAGCAGCAAGTATGGATGTAAATATCCTGCTTGGTCCTGGATTAAATATTAAAAGAAGCCCGTTATGTGGAAGAAATTTTGAATATTTTTCAGAAGATCCATATCTTTCCGGGAAGATGGCAGCGTCATATATTCGTGGAATACAGAGTAAAGGCGTTTATGCCTGCCCGAAGCATCTGGCGGTTAACAGTCAGGAACTTCGGAGAATGGCAATGGACGCAGTTGTTGACGAACGGGCATTAAGAGAAATTTATCTGACCGGTTTTGAGATAGCTGTTAAAGAAGGACACGCAAAAGCAATCATGAGCAGTTACAACCAGATTAATGGGATTTATGCTAATGAGGACAAACATCTTTTGACAGATATCTTGCACAAAGAATGGGGATTTGATGGAATTGTAGTAACAGACTGGGGCGGAAGCAATGACCATGTGAAAGGTGTTGCTGCCGGCTCAAATCTGGAGATGCCGTCCTGTGGGTACGATTCTGCAAGAGAAGTGATTGCTGCTGTCCGAAATGGAACGCTGAAGGAAGCGGATTTGGATGAAAGAGTTGGAGAACTGGTGGATGCAGTGATGGAACTGACATCAGGGAAGAAGCTTTCAGATAAAAACTTTGACAGAAATGCACATCATCAACTGGCAAGGAAAGCAGCAGCAGAAAGCATGATTCTTCTGAAAAATGAAAAACAGATTCTTCCGCTGGATACAAAAAAATCCATCGCTGTTATTGGAGATTTTGCTTTTTCACCCAGATATCAGGGGGCAGGGTCTTCTATGGTCAATCCAACAAAAGTAGAAGATATGTCATCGATTTTGCAACAATATGATCTGAATATTCTGGGGATGACAAGAGGCTATCAGAGAAATGGAGATGTAGATGAGAATGATAGAAAGTTTGCATTAAATTTGGCCATGAACGCAGATATTGTGATTTTCTGCTTTGGTCTTGATGAGATCAGTGAATCAGAAGGACTGGATAGAACCCATATGCGTATTCCGCAGAATCAGATAGATCTTCTGCAGGATATCAGTAAAGTGAATGAAAATATTATTGGAATACTGAGTGCAGGATCTGCGATAGAAATGCCATGGCACACCTGCTGCAAAGCGATTTTGCATGGCTATCTGAATGGACAGGCAGGCGCTTCTGCAACATTGGATATTCTGACCGGAAAAGTGAATCCATCAGGAAGACTGGCAGAAACATATCCCATATCTTATGAACAGACACCGGCATTCCGATATTATCCAAGTAATGAGAAAACATCGGAATACCGAGAGAGTGTTTATGTGGGATATCGCTATTATGATACTTCAAAAGTCCGGGTGCAATATCCATTTGGCTTTGGGCTTTCCTATACGGAATTTACATATTCTGATCTTATCATAGAAGAGGATGGAATCAAAGTTTCGGTTACCAATACAGGTGACAGAGATGGAGCAGAGGTTGTTCAGATGTATGTAGGACTTCCTAATGCAATCGTGTTCCGACCGGAAAAAGAACTGAAAGGTTTTGTAAAAGTTTATCTAAAGGCAGGAGAAAGCAGACAGCTCAGGATTCCGTTTGATGATAAGACATTCCGTTATTGGAATATAAAAACGGGACAGTGGGAAATAGAAACAGGAACTTATCAGATTATGGTAGGAGCCAGTGTTGCAGATATTCGTTTAACAGGTATGACTGAGAGAATAGGAAATAGTAAAGGGTATCCGTATAATCCGTCAAAAATGCCTTACTATTATACAGGAATCGTGCAGAAAATATCAGATGAGGAATTTCGTGAACTTCTTGGCCATGAGATACCGAACGGAAGATGGAGTGGAAATCTGGGAATCAATGATGCAATCTGTCAGATGTATTATGCAAAAAGCCGACTTGCAAGGCTGATATATAGATATCTCACAAAAATGAAAAAGAAGAGTGAGGCACAGGGAAAGCCGGATCTGAATATTCTTTTTATTTACAATATGCCGTTTCGGGGGATTGCCAAGATGACCGGCGGAGCAGTCAGTATGGAAATGGTATATGGAATTGTCGATGCTGTGAATGGCCACTTTATGCTTGGAGTAAAAAAAGTAGTTGGCGGATATTTCAGAAACAGAAGAAATAATAAGAAATATGAAAAATTATTAAAAGGAGCCGGAGGGAAGTGCAGATGAATCATATAAAAAATATATGGAAATGTTTTGAAGAGAAACATGCTACTTTTGCAAAATGGCTTTATCAGATATTCTATTTTGTTATATTCAGTCTGGGCGTGACAGTATTCCAGTATCTTGTATTTACATTTTTACCAGGAATTTTGGGAATTGGTCTGGCTGGTACAGAATTTATGTGGCCAAAGGTTTCCATGAATCTGTTTGGAGTAAAATTTACATGGAGCTTGCTGGGGTATAATGTATTGCGTGATGCAACGGGGAATATACTGATCGGTGGTGGACTTGGCTATTTTATCAGTTATGAATTAGGGTCATTTCTTGCACAGTGTATCAATTTTCCACTTCAGAGAAATATTACTTTCAAAAGCCATGGAAATCCTGTATATCAGGCAATCTGGTATTTTATTGCATGGGTGGTAATTTCACTGATTTGTAATGGATTTAATAATCTGTGGATGCCAGTTGCATCTGCATATGTGGCACCGGCAGTCTATAACATGCTTGTGACAATTATCACAGGTGGAGTTTCCATGGTGATTTTTTTCTTTGTGTTTAAAATTATTTTCCCGGAGGGGAAGGCTGAATCTTTCTGATAAACTGCGGAGCAGTTATTCGGTTATGAGCAAGTAGCAAAGCGGATTGTGAATATCCGCTTGACTAAGGCATTTACCTGAAATAGGTGAGTGCTTTTTTGTTTTCAAGTATTCTATAAGAGGCTGTATTTATGCCCTTCATCTTTTGAATATGTGTAAGGACATTTTTGAGCCGGCATAAAAATGATTTTTACAATAATTAGAAATAGAAATGAGGCGAGAGAAGAATTTGAAAAATTCATTTCGAAAAGTGTGGAAATATTAGCAGGAGATGAGATGAAAATGAATATTCACAAAGATAAGATGCTATGGTATAATACAAAGTACTGTATTAGGACTTCTGATGAGAGAAGCTGAAATATGGGAAAAGATTTAAAAGGCAAAGAGCTTGGATTGTGAATATCCACTTGATTGTCATTTGATATGTTGGTCAATCAAAGATTTAGCTATTGGACTGGGATAAAATCAAAGGATTTATAGGAGGAAATATAAAAAATGAAATTAGGAATCGTCGGATTACCCAATGTTGGAAAAAGTACATTATTTAATTCATTGACAAAGGCAGGCGCAGAATCTGCAAATTATCCGTTCTGTACCATTGACCCTAATGTAGGTGTTGTTACAGTGCCGGATGAGAGACTGAAGCTTCTCGGAGACTTTTATCATTCTAAGAAAGTGACACCTGCTGTAATTGAATTCGTAGATATTGCAGGACTTGTAAAGGGAGCATCCAAAGGAGAAGGCCTTGGAAACCAGTTCCTTGCAAATATCCGTGAGGTAGATGCAATCGTTCATGTAGTCCGCTGCTTTGAAGATTCCAATGTTATCCATGTAGATGGAAGTATTGATCCTATCCGTGATATTGAAACTATTAATCTGGAGCTGATCTTCTCAGACCTTGAGATCCTTGAGAGAAGAATTGCAAAAGTTACAAAAACAGCACGCATGGACAAAGAGGCTGCCAAGGAGCTTGATTTCCTTCAGAAGGTAAAAACACATCTGGAAGATGGCAAGATGGCAATCACTATGGAAATGGAAAATGAAGATGAAGAAGCCTGGATGTCTACTTATAATCTGCTTACCTGGAAGCCTGTGATCTATGCAGCAAACGTAGCAGAAGGAGATCTGGCTGATGACGGTGAAAGTAACAGCCATGTACAGGCAGTGCGCAAATATGCGGCAGAGCAGAACAGTGAGATTTTCGTTATCTGTGCAGAAATCGAAGAAGAGATCTCTGAACTGGATGATGATGAGAAGAAAATGTTCCTGGAGGATCTGGGACTGACAGAATCAGGACTTGAGAAACTTGTAAAAGCAAGCTATCATCTCCTTGGACTGATGAGTTTCCTTACTTCAGGTGAGGATGAGACAAGAGCATGGACAATTAAAATCGGAACAAAGGCTCCGCAGGCAGCAGGTAAGATCCATACAGATTTTGAGCGAGGATTTATTAAAGCTGAGGTTGTAAATTATCAGGATCTTCTGGACTGTGGTTCCTATGCAGGTGCCAGAGAGAAAGGTCTTGTAAGAATGGAAGGTAAAGAATACGTTGTACAGGATGGAGATGTGATCTTATTCCGATTCAATGTATGATGAACAGGTGATTTATGGAAATGTCGATACGTTTTCCGGGACTTGGCCTGGTCTTTGATTATGTGCCACGCTCATTTCAGATATTTGGAATGGAATTTACCATATATGGAGTACTGATTGCTGTGGGTGCTCTTCTTGGAATGGGACTTGTGACACTTGAAGCGAAACGAAATGGGGAAGATCAGAACAGGTATCTCGATATGATGCTTATCTCCCTGCTGGTTTCAGTGGCAGGTTCCAGATTATTTTATGTGGCTTTTTCATGGGGATTTTATAAAGAAAATCTGAATGCCATACTGGACTTTCGAAATGGTGGTTACGCTTTATATGGTGGTCTGCTCTTTGGATTTCTTGCGGCAGCGGTATTTTGCAGGATTACCAAAACGTCATTCTGGCAGAGTGCCGATATTGCGTGTCCCGGAATACTTCTGGGACAGGCTATAGGGCGCTGGGGTAACTTTTTTAACAGAGAGTCTTTCGGAGAATATACAGATCTGCCATGGGCAATGCAGATACCGGTTTCAGCTGTGCGGTCAGGAGAAGTTTCGGGAGCAATGAGAGATAATCTGCTGACCATAAATGGGATTTCATATATTCAGGTTCAGCCGATTTTTCTTTATGAAAGTCTGTGGTGTCTGCTGTTATTTCTGCTGTTGATGGCCATGCGCCGAAAAAAGAAATATGAAGGCGAATTGTTTATGATCTATCTGGCAGGTTATGGTCTGGGAAGGTTTTTCTTTGAATGGTTCAGAACAGATAAGCTTTATATTCCGGGGACAAAAGTGGGGATTTCGCTGGTAATTTCCGCTATATTATTTGCTGTTTTTATGCCTGTAGTGATCATACGCAGAGTGATGGCACAGAAAAGAGATACTATACGCCGGCAGAGGAAAAAAAGATTTCTGGATGAGTCAGTGAAAGAAAAACAGATGTTTCCTGAGACTTCTGAAATGAAACCGGAACCGGAAATCCGGCCGGAGATGGATGAACAGGTAAAGCCAGATGTGGGAACTTCTCCCACAAATTCAAAAGAAGAACAGTAAAAAAACATATATCTGAAAGATAAGTGGGTTGAAAGTGGAAATTCAACCCACTTTTTGTGTATAAAAGCCCATTTTTCTCGTAAAAATAAGGTTGTTTCATAAATGTTAACAGAGTTCTAAATTTTAAAAATCTTTTTCTCCCCCTTGTTTTTTCAGCCTAAATAGTTTAGAATAAGCACATAAGTGGTAGAAAGTGGTGAATAGTGGTGGTGAGTGGGGAATAACGGCAGAGTCCATTACCACCTGAGAAATCTGAAGGGGAGATTCAGATTTTGCGAGAGTAGGTGAGTAACATGTTCATGGGAGAGTATAACCACACGATCGACGCGAAGGGGCGTCTGATCATTCCTTCTAAATTCAGGGAGCTCTTAGGGGAAGAGTTTGTTCTGACAAGAGGGCTTGATGGCTGTCTTTACATTTATCCGATGGATGAATGGGAATCCTTTGAAATGAAGCTCAGATCTTTACCACTTACAAATAAAAATGCCAGAACTTTTTCACGATTCTTTGTAGCTGGAGCAACTACATGTGAACTGGACAGGCAGGGACGAATCCTTGTACCGCAGACACTGCGCGAATTTGCCGGTCTGGAGAAAGATGTGGTTCTGACAGGTAATCTGAACAGAATTGAAGTTTGGAGCAAAGAAAAATGGAATGAGATCTGTGATTATGATGACATGGACAGCATTGCAGAGAGCATGCAGGACATGGGAATCACAATCTGACAGGTCTCGTTTGAAGTATCTTGCAAAGTAAATCCAGACAGGAGACGGAGATGGAATTTAAACACAAATCTGTATTACTGGAAGAGACCATTGAAGGTTTAGATATCAAACCGGACGGAATCTACGTGGATGGTACTTTAGGAGGTGCAGGGCATGCCGGTGAGGTATGCAGGAAACTTTCTGCCAAGGGGAGATTTATTGGCATAGATCAAGACCAGGATGCGATAATTGCTGCGAGTGAGAGGTTAGCCCCCTATAAACAGGCGACGATCATTCGCAGCAATTATTGTTACATGGTACAGGAACTGGCAGCAAGAGGCATCTATAAAGTCGACGGGATTCTCCTTGATCTTGGAGTATCTTCCTATCAGCTTGACAATGAAGAACGTGGTTTTACCTACAGGGTAGATGCACCGCTCGATATGCGCATGGACCAGCGCCAGACGCAGACAGCCGGCGATATTGTCAATGGCTATGAAGAAAAAGAATTATACCGTATTATTCGTGATTACGGTGAAGATAAATTTGCAAAAAATATTGCAAAACATATTGTTGCCGCCAGACAGGTGAAACCGATCACAACCACCGGAGAACTGACAGAGATTATCAGAGAATCCATTCCCATGAAGATGCAGGTGAAGTCAGGACATCCGGCCAAGAGAACTTTTCAGGCAATCCGTATTGAGCTTAACAGAGAGCTCGATGTGTTGCGGGATTCTCTGGATGGAATGATCGATATCCTTGATGATGGCGGAAGACTTTGCATTATCACTTTTCATTCTCTGGAGGACAGAATTGTAAAGACGATTTTCAGAAAAAATGAGAATCCGTGTACCTGCCCTTCAGATTTTCCTGTATGCGTATGCGGGAAGAAATCCAAAGGAAAAGTGATCACAAGAAAGCCGATTCTTCCGGGGGAGACAGAGATGGAAGAGAATCCGCGTTCCAAAAGTGCAAAGCTTCGGATTTTTGAGAGAGTATTATAATTAGAGAGGCATGAAATGGCGAGAACGACCAGGAGTGAAACAGCAAGAAGAAGCAGAACCAGTGCCAGAACAAACAGAGGAATGTATGTTGACGGAAATACGGTCAGACGTCTTGCAGAAGTTCCGGAGAGAAAGAGGCAGCCGGGAAGACAGAATCCGGGAAGGCAGCAGACCAATCGAAACCGAAGAGTGCAGGCGAGTCCTGCGCAGGTACCAAGGCAGAAACATCAGTTGAGTAAAGAAGCACAGAAGAACAGGCAGAAGGCGACTGCAATGAACTGGGGATTTGTAGCGTTTCTGGCAGTTGTATGTGTGGCGATATTATTCTGCTCTGTGAAATATCTTCGTTACAAATCAGAGATTACCGCAAAGATGAGTACAGTTGCATCTCTTGAGGAAGAACTGGCAGATTTAAAAGAAGACAATGATGCATATTACAGCCAGGTGACATCAAATGTGGATCTGAATAAGATCAAGCAGACTGCATTGGGGAGACTGGGGATGAAATATCCGTCAGATGATCAGACAGTAACCTATTCTACATCGGGTAACAGCTATGTAAGACAGTATCAGGATATACCAGATTCAAAGTAGGTGATTAATTGAGCAATACGGGAAGAAAGAGTCGAAGAAGACCACAGAGAAAAATAAACCAAAACATGAAAGAAAAGCTGCTGATATTGTTTGGAATTGTGTTACTGCTTCTGGTAATATTAGTGCTGAGAATTACTTATATTAATGCTACCAGTGGAAGCAAATACAAAAAACAGGTGTTAAGTCAGGCACAGCAGAAATATGAGAGCCAGGTACTGCCGGCAAAGAGAGGCGATATTTATGACAAGAACGGAAATATACTGGCTACCAGCAATAAAGTTTATAATGTGATCCTGGACTGTAAAACTGTAAATTCAGATGAGGACTATGTAGAGCCAACAATACGTGCCTTAAATGAGGTGCTGGGGATTGATGAAGAAACAGTGCGTTCTCTTTTGGCCGATTCAAGAACCAGCCAGAGTCAGTATCAGGTACTGACAAAACAGCTGTCTATGGACAAAAAGAAAGAATTTGAAAAATATAAGGCAGAGGATGAAGATTCCGGTCTTACTAAAGCGCAGGCAAAGGAACGGGCAAATATCAAAGGCGTCTGGTTTGAAGAGGATTATCTGAGAAGTTACCCGTTTAATGAAACAGCATGCGATACAATTGGTTTTGCACTGGACAGAGATGTGGCAGATATCGGACTGGAAGGGTACTATAACAGCACACTGACAGGCGTAGACGGAAGACAGTATGGGTATATCAATGATGATTCAGATGTGGAGCAGACCATTATTGCTGCGGTGAATGGAAAAAGCATTCAGACCAGCATTGACATCGGTGCACAGCAGATTGTTGAGAAATATGTTAATGGATTTAAAGAGGCAATGGGGGCCAAGAATATAGGTGTCATTGTTGAAAATCCGTCCACCGGTGAGATTATTGCCATGGATGGTGGTGACCGTTATGATCTGAATAATCCGAGAGATCTTTCCGCTGTATATACAGAAGATGAAATCAAAGCGATGAATGATGTGGAAACAGTGGAGGCTCTGAATGGTATGTGGAGTAATTTCTGCGTCACAGATGCCTATGAGCCGGGATCTGTTGTAAAGCCGATCGTCATGGCTTCTGCATTGGAAAAGGGTGCGATACAGGAAACAGATACATTTGTATGCGATGGATCGCAGACTTTTGGAGATACTATGATCAAGTGTGCGGTTTATCCGAGCGCACATGGCACAGAGACACTGGGAGAGGTGATTGCAAACTCCTGTAATGATGCAATGATGCAGATTGGTGCCAAGATGGGAGCTACTCAGTTTATCAAAGCACAGAGTCTGTTTAATTTCGGAACAAGGACAGGGATTGACCTGCCGAATGAAGGCGCAGGTATTATCCATACTAAGGACAGTATGGGGGAAACAGAACTTGCATGTTCTGCTTTTGGACAGGGTTTTACCTGTACCATGATCCAGGAAATCAATGCGATGAGTTCCGTTATCAATGGCGGATATTATTATCAGCCGCATCTTGTGACAAAGGTTCTTGACAGTAATGGCGGAACTATAAAAACAATCTCGCCGATACTTCTGAAGCAGACGATTTCCTCTAGGATTTCCAGTGATATCAGAAGCTATATGGCATTGAGTGTACAGCAGGGTACCAGCCGTCATTCCAAAGTGCAGGGTTACAGTTCAGGCGGTAAAACAGGTACAGCGGAGAAATACCCGCGAGGAAACGGAAAATATCTGGTTTCTTTTATTGGATTTGCTCCTGTAGATGACCCGGCTGTGGTAATTTATGTAGTTGTAGATGAACCGAATGTAGAGGATCAGGCAAACAGTACTTATCCGCAGTATATTGCACAGGGAATCCTTTCGGAGCTTCTTCCGTATCTGAATGTAGTGCCGGATGAATCTGAAGATGGAACAGTGCCGGAGACAGAATTGTGGGAAGGGTTTAAGGGACATTTAAAGAGTACTTCCATATCGGACAGCGAACTTGACAGTGACGGTAATCTGGTGGATGCAGATGGCAATCTGATAGACTGGGATGGAAACCGGATTGATGAAAACGGATATCTGCTGGATGCCAATGGAGATCACATATTGGATGAGGAAGGCAATTATAAGATGTCTACAAATCTTGTCAGTGCTTCGGGAAGTACGGATGCAGATTCTTCAGGAGATGCAGTATCCAATCCTGATGCACCTGCACCTCTGGAGGATGATGAAGCTGAGACGACTGAGGATAATGACGAAGAGACAGACGGTATTACCAATGAAGAAGCAGGTCTGGAATAAAAACGTATAGTTATAGCTCCGCAGAGAATGGTCATATATTGTTATGACAATCTCTGCGGAGTTTTTTTATGAAAAAAAATATGACGTTTCACAAGAGAAAAATATGGGTGGTATTACTCTGCTGTATTTTAATGATGACAGGCCTTATCGGAAGACTGGTATATCTTATGTGTTTCAGATCAGACTATTATTATAAGAAAGCAAAAGAACTTCACGAAAGAGAGAGAGAGATCAAAGCGGCCAGAGGGGAGATTCTGGATGCAAGGGGAAAAGTTCTGGCATCAAACAGGACGGTATGTACAATCTCTGTGATCCACAGTCAGATTAAAGAACCTGAAAAAGTAATCGCCCTGCTGTCTGAAAAACTGAAAATAGATGAGGCAGAAGTGAGAAAAAGAGTGGAGAAAATCTCTTCCATAGAAATAGTAAAGACAAATGTGGAAAAAAGTACAGGTGATGAGATAAGAGAGTGCAGTCTGGCAGGGGTGAAAGTTGATGAGGATTATAAGCGTTACTATCCATGTGGAAGTCTGGCTTCAAAAGTCATTGGCTTTACGGGAGGTGATAATCAGGGAATTATCGGTCTGGAAGTGAAATATGAAGAAATCCTGAGAGGACAGCCGGGTAAAATCCTGACAACAACAGATGCCAGGGGTGTGGAAATTGATAAATTGGGTGAGACAAGGGAAAAACCGATAGAGGGGAAAAGCCTGATAATCAGCCTTGATGTAAATATTCAGGAATTTGCGCAGCAGTCAGCTTTGAAAGTAATGGAGGAAAAGCAGGCAGAACGTGTATCTATCCTGCTGATGAATCCACAGAACGGCGAAATATATGCATGTGTCAATGTGCCGGAATTTGACCTGAATGATCCTTTTACCCTGACAGATGATCTGAATATGCAGTTAAATGAATCCGGGATAACAATACCGTCGGAAGATCACAATGAACAAAGTGAACTGGCAGTGCAGACAGCATCAGGAAAAACAAATACAGAAAGAAAGCAGGAATTACTGAATCAGATGTGGAGAAATCCCTGCCTGAATGATACTTATGAACCGGGCTCCACATTTAAAATCATCACCATGGCAGCCGGACTGGAGGCTGGTGTTGTTTCACCTGGGGACCGTTTTTATTGTCCCGGATATAAAGTGGTGGAGGATCGCAGAATCCACTGTGCAAAAAGAACAGGACATGGATCCCAGAATTTTGTGGAAGGTGCACAGAATTCCTGTAACCCTGTGTTTATAGAGGTGGGGCTTCGCCTTGGGGTAGAACGTTATTATAAGTATTTCAGACAGTTTGGACTTCTGGATAAAACCGGGACAGATCTTCCGGGAGAGGCAGGAACTATTATGCATCAGAAGAAAAATATGGGAGAAGTGGAACTGGCAACGGTTTCTTTTGGACAGTCTTTTCAGATTACGCCTGTTCAGCTGGCTGCAACAGTAAGTTCACTTATAAACGGAGGCAGACGGGTGACACCGCATTTTGGAGTCGCAGTGTTAAATCCTGACAGAACAGAGGGTGAGAAACTGATTTTTCCGGTAAAGGAAGGAATTGTCTCTGATGAGACTTCGAAGGAAATAAGAGAAATCCTGGAAACAGTAGTATCTCAGGGCTCCGGAAAAAATGCAAAAATTGAAGGATATGCCATCGGTGGGAAAACTGCCACTTCTCAGACACTGCCAAGAAGTGCAAATCGTTATATTTCCTCTTTTTTGGGATTTGCACCTGCAGAAGATCCGCAGATACTGGGACTGTGTATTATTCATGATCCGAAAGGAATCTATTATGGAGGGACAGTAGCTGCACCTGTGATACGTGGTATTTTTGAGAATATCCTGCCATATCTTGGAATTGAAAAAAGTGATGTTTCTGATTTTTCTGCAGAAGGCAATTAGGGAAATTCCGCAGGCAGGGTTGATAAATAAGCAAAAAAGCCTTATACTAAAAGAAATCTGAAAGTAAAAAACTTTCAGGAAAAAACGAAAGAATGAACGAGGTGTAAGATGGAATTTCAAGTTGTAATCCCTGTGCTGATTTCTTTTGCGATCAGCGTTGTATTAGGACCGGTCATCATTCCTTTTCTTCGGAGACTGAAGATGGGCCAGACAGAAAGAACAGAGGGCGTACAGTCCCATTTAAAGAAAGCAGGAACACCTACAATGGGTGGAGTGATCTTTCTGATCGCCACAGCGATAACTGCATTATTTTATGTAGGGGATTATCCGAAGATCATTCCGGTACTGTTCCTGACTCTTGGATTTGGAATTATCGGATTTCTGGATGATTATCTGAAGGTTGTGCTGAAACGCTCAGACGGACTGCTGCCATGGCAGAAATTTTTACTTCAGGTAGTTCTGACTGCGATTTTTGTATTTTATATTGTTAAGTATACAGATATCTCACTGACTATGAGAATCCCATTCTGGAGCGGACATTTCCTGAATCTTGGATGGCTGGCAGTTCCGGTTCTTTTCTTTGCTGTGATCGGTACTGTGAATGGAGTTAATTTTACGGATGGTCTGGATGGTCTTGCTTCCAGTGTGACTCTGATCGTTGCAGTATTTTTTACAGTAGTTTCTATTGGAATGAAATCGGGGATCGAGCCGATCACAGGTGCAGTTGTGGGAGGTCTGATGGGATTTCTGTTGTTTAATGTATATCCGGCAAAAGTGTTTATGGGAGACACAGGTTCTCTGGCACTGGGTGGTTTTGTTGCAGGTACGGCTTATGTGATGCAGATGCCGTTATTTATCCTGATCGTGGGTCTGATCTATCTGATCGAAGTACTTTCCGTTATCATTCAGGTAACTTATTTCAAGGCAACACATGGAAAGCGTATCTTTAAGATGGCACCGATCCATCATCATTTTGAGTTATGCGGATGGTCTGAAACACGTGTAGTTGCGGTATTCTCAGTTATTACAGCGGTTATGTGTATGGTCGCACTGCTGGCACTGTAAGATTTTGGCTAAGCAGATTTCAGCGTTATGCTGATAAAAGGGAGGAAAATTATTATGGAATTACAGGGAAAAAAGGTACTTGTATTCGGTTCCGGAAAAAGCGGAATCGGAGCATCTGACCTTCTGGCAAAGGTAGGAGCATTTCCGGTTATCTATGACGGAAATGCCGAAACAGATAAAGACGCAGTTGTACATAAAACAGATGGGACATATCCGGTCACTGTATATACAGGAGAACTTCCGAAAGAAGTACAGGACAGTCTTGATCTGGTAGTTTTAAGCCCCGGAGTGCCGACAGATCTTCCACTTGTAAAGAGTTTTTATGAGCAGGGACTTCCGGTATGGGGAGAGGTGGAACTGGCATACAGAGTAGGTGACGGTGAAGTGCTTGCCATCACAGGAACAAACGGAAAAACTACTACAACAGCACTTCTTGGAAAAATTATGCAGGATGCACGTGAGTCTGTTTTTGTAGTCGGCAATATCGGAACCCCATATACTTCCAAAGCACTGGAGATGAAGCAAAATTCTGTAACTGTTGCAGAAATCAGCAGTTTTCAGCTGGAAACGATTGATGAGTTTGCACCAAAGGTATCTGCAATCCTGAATATTACAGAGGACCATCTGAACCGTCATCATACAATGGAAGAGTATATACGTGTGAAAGAACTGATCACTGAGAATCAGGGTACAGAAGATGTATGCGTGCTGAATTATGAAGATGAGGTTCTGCGTGAGTTTGGAAAACATCTGACTCCACGAGTGGTATATTTCTCCAGCGGACGTAAACTGGATGAGGGAATTTATCTGGATGGAAATAAAATCATCCTGAAGGACGGAGAAAAAGAAATCGAAGTAGTTAAGACAGAAGATCTGAAGCTTCTTGGAAAACACAATTTTGAGAACGTTATGGCCGCAGTTGCAATGGCTTACTACGATGGAGTATCCTTGGACAGCATCCGTAAGAGTATCTGTGAATTTACAGCTGTTGCACACAGAATCGAATATGTGACAGAGAAAAAAGGCGTTGTATATTATAATGATTCCAAAGGAACTAACCCGGATGCGGCAATTAAAGGAATCCAGGCAATGAACCGTCCGACACTTCTGATCGGCGGCGGTTATGATAAACAGTCCGGTTATGATGAATGGATTGAGGCATTTGACGGAAAGGTACGTTATCTGGTGCTGATCGGTCAGACAAAGGAGAAAATCAAAGAAGCTGCTGAGAAACATGGTTTCCATGACATCATCCTCTGCGAAGATCTGAAAGAGGCAGTAAAGGTATGTGAGGAGAAAGCACAGCCTGGAGATGCTGTTTTGCTTTCTCCCGCATGTGCAAGCTGGGGACAGTTTGATAACTATGAACAGCGTGGAGATATGTTCAAGGAATATGTAAGAAATCTGTAGAATATCTATAAGTAAGAATTATAGCTGTCCGGCAGAGAAAGACGAAGCTGCAGTGACCGGCTATAGATAATTTTGCGGAGAAACAGATGGCGCGAAAAAGAGCGACAGATTTATCAAAAACAGATATGACGATGCTGGTACTGATTGTACTGCTTGTGATTTTTGGCCTGGCAGTATTATTCAGCTCCAGTGAATATAATGGCAGAGTACGTTTCGGCGACTCTGCCTGTTATTTTAAGAAACAGTTATTTGCCACAGCATTGGGTATGGGAGTAATGTATATGGTTTCTTCCATTGATTATCATTTTTTTCTGAGGCTGGGACCAGTGGCATATCTGATTTCAATGTTTTTGTCCGGCGCAGTACTTTTTGTAGGTCAGGAGATCAACGGCTCAAAAAGATGGCTGAATCTTGGACCTTTATCTTTTCAGCCTTCAGAGTTTGCGAAAGTTGCTGTGATCCTTTTTCTTGCATGGCAGATCGAGCGTACAAAAAAAGCAACCAGGGGCTTTGGATTTATGTGCAGGACAATATTGACCCTGCTGCCGATCATTGGTCTTGTAGGTTCAAATAATCTGAGTACAGCGATCATTATTCTGGGTATCGGTGGAATCCTGATTTTTGTATCCAATCCGGGATATCTGGAATTTATCGGGCTTGGCAGCGCAGGTGCAGGTTTCATAGCTGTTTTTCTTGCTGCAGAGAGTTATCGTCTGGAACGTCTTGCAATTTGGAGAAATCCGGAGAAATATGAAAAAGGATTTCAGACGATCCAGGGACTGTATGCCATCGGTAGCGGCGGAATATTCGGCAGAGGATTTGGAAACAGTCTGCAGAAACTTGGATTTGTTCCGGAAGCGCAGAATGATATGATTTTTTCGATTATATGTGAGGAAATGGGAGCAGCCGGAGCTATCCTTCTGATTTTTCTGTTTGCAATGCTTCTGTGGCGGCTGGGTGTGGCTGCCATGCATGCAAAAGATCTGGCCGGAGCTCTTATCTGTTGCGGGATTATGGGGCATCTGGCTCTTCAGGTTATTTTGAATATTGCAGTGGTGACCAATACAATCCCCAATACAGGCATTACGCTGCCTTTTATCAGCTATGGAGGAACTTCGGCAGTGTTTCTTCTTGGGGAAATGGGACTTGCGATGAATGTTGGGAAATGTGACAGGATAAATTGAATTACAGGTTTCAGAATGACGTAACATATAATAGAAAAAGCCATAAACTGTAAAGTAAGAGACTCTTTGGGAGCAAAAGGTTGGATGAAATCCATGTAACAGGTAAAGCTTCTCTCAGCGGAGAGATTTTTATACAGGGATCTAAAAATGCAGCACTTCCAATGATAGCCGCATCTCTGATGCACAGAGGACTAAGCATTCTGAGGGGATGCCCCAGAATTTCAGATGTTTTTTGTATGGAAGAGATTTTGAAAAGTCTTGGTGCAGTGACCTGGTGGGACGATCATGATCTTTATCTGGATTGTTCCTGCGCAGACGGAACAGAAATTCCTGCAGTCTATACAGGCAGAATGCGTTCTTCGATCATTCTGGCAGGTGCGGTGCTTGCAAGAAACAGAAAATGCAGGATAGGGTATCCGGGCGGATGTACGATCGGGAAAAGACCAATAGATCTCCATCTTATGGCACTGAGAGCACTTGGCGCGGATGTCCGGGAAAATGCATCAGGCCTGGATGGAGAATGTGTCAGATTTGAAGGGCAGGATATTGTGTTTCCGAAATCGAGTGTGGGAGCTGCTCAACAGGCAATACTGGCAGCAGTTCTTGCAAAAGGTGTAACACATCTTTATAATTGTGCGAAAGAACCGGAGATTTTCTGGCTCTGCAGATATCTGAAAACAATGGGAGCATTGATAGAAGGAGAGGAAACCGGTGAAATTACGATCAGAGGAGTGGATGAACTGAAAAGCGGAGACTACCGTATTCCTCCGGATCGTATTGTTGCAGGCACCTATCTGTGTGCGGCTGCGGCAGCAAGAAGTAAGATTATTCTTCATAATGTACCTGTGGAGGAATTGCAGTCGTTTATGGAAGTATATCGGAAAATAGGTGGACAATATCAAGTAAATGGTGGTACACTAGAGGTCAATGGAAAGAATGCTGTCAGACCGGCTGTTTTAGTAGAAACGGAAATTTATCCGGGTTTTCCCACAGATCTGCAGGCTCCGTTGATGGCAGTACTGACAGGTGCGCAGGGACAGAGTACCATACGGGAAAATATTTTTGACCGGAGATTTGGCAGTGCTTTTCAGATGAAAAAAATGGGCGCAGATATTTCCGTAAGCGGAAACCAGGCAATCATAAGAGGGGGAAAAACTCTTAAGGGAACACAGGTACAGGCAGGAGATCTCAGAGGTGGTGCAGCCCTGCTCATTGCAGCACTTATGGCAGAGGGAGAAACCTGTGTTACAGGAGCCGGGTTTATCAGCAGGGGCTATGAGCATATCTGTGAAGATTTACGGACTTTGGGCTGCAGAATATGGCAGCCGGGGACAGAGGATTTGAGGACTTATGAGAGAAAGTAATTATGGGAAAAGACCTCCTATGAGCAAAAGGACGAAGAAGATGCTGGCAGGTATGATAGGCGCCGGAGTTATGGTCGCTGTGATAGTATTTTTTTCCTATTATAAAGTAGATACTGTTGAGGTGAGGGGAACTTCCCATTATACAGACGAAGAAGTAAAGAATATGGTGCTTCGGGGACCGATGGCTTCCAATTCGGTCCTTGCACCACTGCTCTACAGCACTACAAATACAGAGGACATTGCATATGTAGATGCATTTAAAGTTACCCAGCTGAACCGAAATACCATCTGTATCAGCGTAAAAGAGAAAAAAACAGTCGGATGCATCCGATATCTTGACAGTTACATTTATTTTGACAGAAATGGCATTTTTGTGGAGGGTTCTCAGAACAGAGATGAGACGGTTCCGTATTTTGACGGAATTCAGGTGAACAGCATCGTGATGGATGAGAAACTGGATATTAAAGGAGATACTGTACTGAATACAGCTGTAGCATTGTCTACAATCTTTCAGAAAAATGATATGATCCCCGATCATATTCAGTTTGACAGCAGCTATTCTATCAGCCTCATCTATGGGGATATAACTGTTCAGCTTGGAAAAGATGCTGATCTGGAAGAGAAGATGAACCGAGTGATAGCGATTCTGCCCAAAATTCAGGGAAAAAAAGGTATTCTTCATATGGAGAGTGTGGCTACGGAGTCCAATACCTTTGAAGAAGAACTGGAACAGGAAGAAGTTACTGCTGAGAACTGGAATGGCGGTTATGATGAAGATGGCAATTATACCGGAGACGGCGAGTATGACGAGGATGGTAATTATGTAGGTGCAAAACCGAAGACTGCTCTTGAGGAAGCAATTGAGAACTGGAATGGCGGTTATGATGAGGAAGGGGATTATACCGGAGCAGGTGAGTATGACGAATCCGGTAATTATGTGGGACCGAAGCCTACACAGGAATCTCTGGATGCGGCATCTGATGAGTCGGGAGACGGTTCAGGAGATGAAAGCTTTGCAGATGACCAGAGTTCTGAAACTTCAGAAGATGGAGAAAGTGATTCATCATATGACGACGGAAACTCAGATGATTCAGATGGATATGGTGATTATACAGAAGATAGCAGTGATTATCAGGGGGATGATTCTGAGGGATATTGATAGTATATGGAAACTTTGAGATCAGAGAAGGCTCCGTACACTGATACAACATATTTACCGGAATTGCCGAAAAAGAGTGAAAAAAGTATAAAAAAACAAAATTAATGGTTGATTAATTCCCAAAAAAAATATATGATATATCTATATGTAACTTTGATATAAATCACTGAAAAGGATATCAGGTATAAATAAAGGAGGAAGTACGTTGTTAGAGATTATGTCAAACGAGGCTGAATCATCTGCCAAGATCATAGTGATCGGTGTAGGTGGAGCCGGAAATAATGCAGTAAACAGAATGGTGGAAGAGGCCATCGGCGGAGTAGAGTTTGTAGGTGTTAATACTGATAAGCAGGCTTTAACTCTGTGCAAAGCTCCAACTGTACTTCAGATTGGCGAGAAGATTACCAAAGGTCTTGGTGCAGGAGCCCAGCCTGAGGTTGGACAGAAAGCAGCAGAGGAGAGCATTGAAGAAGTAAAACAGTTAATGGAAGGTGCGGATATGGTATTCGTTACCTGTGGTATGGGAGGCGGAACCGGAACCGGAGCTGCACCTGTTATCGCAGCAGCAGCGAAAGAAATGGGTATCCTTACAGTTGGCGTTGTTACAAAACCTTTCCGTTTTGAAGCAAGAACTCGTATGAATAATGCACTTGCAGGCATTGAGAATCTGAAGAAAGCAGTGGATACATTAATCGTTATCCCGAATGATAAATTACTGGAAGTTGTAGATCGCAGAACAACCATGCCGGAAGCTCTGAAGAAGGCTGATGAAGTTCTGCAGCAGGCAGTACAGGGCATTACAGACCTGATCAATCTGCCGGCTCTGATTAACCTTGACTTTGCAGACGTTCAGACTGTAATGACAGACAAGGGAATTGCCCATATCGGTATCGGTGAAGCAAGAGGAGACGACAAAGCTATGGAAGCTGTACAGCAGGCCGTATCTTCTCCACTTCTTGAGACAACCATCAAAGGTGCTACACATGTTATCATTAATATTTCCGGAGATATTTCTCTTATGGATGCCAATGATGCTGCAAGCTATGTACAGGAGCTTACAGGTGAGGAAGCAAACATCATCTTTGGTGCCATGTATGATGATACAGTTGCTGACTACTGCAGAATCACAGTGATTGCAACAGGTCTGAATGATGATAACCTTCAGCAGACCCCTTTCGGAAAAAGAAGCACAGCTTCTTCCTTTGGTGTAAGAAGACCTTCTTCCACAGCAACGACAGGTACAGCAACAGCCGGAACTGCAACAGGAAGCGGTATGAACATGCCTAGCTTCAGCCTTCCAACTATGAATGCCACACCATTTGGAGCATCTAAGACTCCGTCAAGCACTGTTCAGAAGAAGGATATCCAGATTCCGGATTTCTTAAGAAACAGATAGGATTATCTGTTTTGCAGTGAAATAATTTACAGACAGACAAAAGAGACATATTCCATATAGATGGACATGTCTCTTTTTTTGACCAGATCAGGGAAGTTCATTATCCCTGATATACGGGTGAAAATCCTGTTGCCATGGTGTTGATATTATGCGCCACAATGGCACTGGAAGGTGTCACATCTTGTATCGGAAGATGCATGTGCATTAGAGCCGTCTACCTGAATGGAGGATGCTGTACATTTGCAGTTATCATTATAGGTACAGTTATGGGCTTTGCAGTCGATCTGGATTTTGTCGCAGCCACAGTCATCTGTATAGCTGTCTTTCATGGAACTGCCGGTTCTCTCTCGGAAACTGCCGCAGCTTGTCTCATTTGCAGAAGTAGCATTTTCGCCTGTCACGTCAATATCACCCTTTGAACAGAGCTGTTCTTTGTTGTAAACACAGGTCATTGCTGAACATTTAAGAATTGTCATAGAGTTACCCTCCTGAAAAAATCTGAGATAACTATTCAATACTGCTGTAGTGCAAGAGTACTGAACAGTTACATTGAATAAGTTTCGGAGATAGGATGTGCAGTTTGAGAGAAAATATACATGAGATCGTTACTGTTCACTCCGTTCACAGTAACGTAGCCAAAATTCATTCCAGATTGC
>NZ_JAJDMI010000275.1:0-208 GCF_020593505.1 Blautia sp. DFI.3.45 | reverse complement strand
CTGCAGTTATCACAGCATTTGCTGATAACGAAGTTGGCAAACTGATGGAGGACTTTATTCTTCAGGGTGGAGTAGATACATCTTTAATTAACTGGAAGAAGACAGACGGAATCGGACGTATCTGCAGAAATGGTATCAACTTTACAGAGCGTGGATTTGGTATCCGTGGTGCAGTAGGATGCTCTGACCGTGCGAATACAGCAATCGC
>NZ_JAJDMI010000274.1:0-208 GCF_020593505.1 Blautia sp. DFI.3.45 | reverse complement strand
GACTGCCTGCCGAGTCAAACAGAGCGAAGTCCACGGCGGCTGAGTTGTGCAGGTTCTCGATCAGCGCGATAAGAGCCGGCTCGTTGCTCATGCTGAAAGGATATATGTTATAAGGCAGCGGCACTCCTGCATAGGTGGCGGTGTCCGCTGTGCGTTTCTTGACGATGGACTGCTGCGGATCGGTGTCGAACACGGTCACGCTGTGCCC
>NZ_JAJDMI010000273.1:0-208 GCF_020593505.1 Blautia sp. DFI.3.45 | reverse complement strand
ATAATCAATATATAATAATTATAAAATAATTAATTATATAATAATAATAATGTATAAACAATATAATAAATTGTATAAAATAAAATATAAATCATAAATAAAGCTAAATTAATAAAATAATAAATAAAAACAAGAAGATATCCGGGTCCCATGATAAATTATTATTGAAAATAATAATTGGGACCCCCACAATAGAATAAAAAATAAA
>NZ_JAJDMI010000039.1:0-35713 GCF_020593505.1 Blautia sp. DFI.3.45 | reverse complement strand
CTTGCGACAGCTTGTTTACTTTATCACATCTCTTTTTCTTTGTCAAGCACTTTTTCAAAGTTTTTCGAACTCTTCCGGATTTCGGAACTGTTCTTCTGATCTGTGATTGTCGGCTCTGTTCAAGCGACTTGGTTACTTTAACATGTTTGTTTTAAGTTGTCAAGCACTTTTTGGAATTTCTTTTTTCTTTCAGAAATCTTTTTAAATTGTTTTTATCTTACAAACAATTATTCCCGACAGCTCATCTAATATAACACCGAAAAGCCACAATGTCAACAGTTAATTCCATAATTTGACAATCTTTTTATTTTCATGCCATATATGCCATAAAACAGGACTCTCTTCACTGCAAAATACTACATCATCCCCTTTAGATATTCCAACAATATCTTCGTCACAACCGAGTTCATTGTTTTTACAAATGCCAACCCAATAATTCTGGATCTCCCCGGTTCAAGAGGTCTGCTCTCTACATCATTGGCAAACGCCTTCATAACCAGCTTCTGTGAGATCGTCACTCCCAGCCCATTTTTCACAAATGCCATAATAAGCGTATCATCACGAAAACTGTAAGAAGTCTTTGGCTCCTTCCCACATCTTTCCAATAAATGCAAAATATCATTATCACATCCCGGAGTCTCTATAATGAAAGGATACTCCAACAGTTCTTCCAGTCTCACACTTTTCTTTTCTGCAAGAGGATGATTTTTCTGCATCACAGCACAGAGAGGATCCTCACATAATGGATAAAACTTCAGATTATCTGCAACGATCGAAGACAGAAATCCGCAGTCCACCTGCCCATGTATGATCCAGTCTCTGATCTCATCATAATTTCCATCAAAGATCTGCACCTCAACCTGTGGATAATTTCTATTAAAATAATGGATCACTTCCGGCATCCACATTGCAGTTACACTGGAAAAGCTTCCTATTCTGAGTTTTCCTTCTATTTTATGATTAATATTAAAAGCAGCCTGTCTAAGTTTATCTTTCTGATTTGTCATCTCCTGTATATAAGGCATCAGCATTCTTCCATTATCCGTCAGAGTTACACCCTTTTTAGCTCTTGCAAATAACTGTACTCCCAGTTCCTCCTCAAATCCGGCCATCATTTGACTGATTCCCGATTGTGTATAGTTTAGCGCCTCTGCTGCTTTCGAAAAACTTCCAGTCTCACATACCTTCAAAAAAATTTCATATCTGTCTCTGATTTCCTTCATTTACGATCCTTACTTCTTGTCTGTTTTTATCCATTACTTTTTTTAATGTATACTAGCAAAAACATTCATTTTACTTATATGTTAACATATGTTATCGTACTTATGCAAACATAAATCATACAGGAGATTATCTATTATGGAAAGGAAATCAAATCATTTTTCAGGACAGCTCGGGTTTGTCCTTGCCGCAGCCGGCAGTGCTGTAGGAGTAGGCAATTTATGGAGATTCCCATATCTTGCAGCCAAAGATGGAGGCGGTCTGTTTTTAATCATTTATTTTATACTTGTACTTACATTTGGATTTACCCTGCTTACATCTGATATCGCAATCGGCCGCCGCACTCAGAAAAGTGCGATCGGTGCTTATGCTGAAATGAAGCCCAAGTGGAAATTCTTAGGCATTCTGACTTTTCTTGTACCTGTTCTTATTATGACTTATTACGCAGTGATCGGTGGATGGATCACCAAATATGCTGTAGTCTACCTGACAGGACAGGCAAAGGCTGCTGCAGCAGATGATTATTTTACTTCTTTTATCACATCCTCCACCTCACCTGTTATTTTTGCACTTATTTTCATGGGTGTAACTGCATTTATTGTATACAATGGTGTGCAGGATGGTATTGAAAAAGTATCCAAATGGATGATGCCGGTTCTTCTGGTACTCGTTGTCATCATCTCCATTTATTCCCTGACTCTGAAACATACAGATTCTTCCGGCCAGGTACATACCGGGATCCAGGGATTTCTTTATTACCTGACCCCAAATCTTGAGGGGCTTACTGTACAGCGATTTTTACAGATTTTACTGGATGCAATGAGTCAGCTGTTCTTCTCTCTCAGCGTGTCCATGGGAATCATGATCACCTACGGTTCTTATGTAAAACCTGATGTTGACTTAAACAAGGCTGTTAATCAGATTGAAATTTTTGACACAGGAGTGGCATTTCTTGCAGGTGCCATGATCATCCCTGCTGTATTCGTATTTTCCGGAACAGAAGGAATGGGAGCCGGTCCAAGCCTTATGTTTGTTTCTCTCCCAAAGGTCTTTGCAGCCATGGGAAAAGCAGGCATATTTGTAGGAATCCTCTTTTTCGTAACTGCTATTTTTGCAACACTGTCATCCTGCATCTCTGTGTTGGAATCCATCGTTGCAAACTGTATGGAAATCTTCCACACAGGCAGAAAAAAAACTGTTTCTGTTTTATCTGCAGTTTATCTTGCTGCTTCTGCGATCATTGCTTTGGGATACAGCATTTTCTATGTAGAAGTGGAACTGCCCAATGGCTCTACAGGACAGCTGCTTGATATTATGGATTACATCAGCAACAGTGTTATGATGCCATTTATCGCATTACTTTCCACCATCCTGATCGGATGGGTTATGACACCTAATTATGTCATTGATGAAATGGAACGAAACGGCAGCAGATTCCGCAGAAAAAAACTTTATCGAATCATGATCCGCTATGTTGCGCCGGTTATGATGTTTATCCTGTTTTTACAGTCAACAGGAGTTCTCTCATAAGCAAAAACTTAATATAACAAAAAAGGAATCTGTTTTCCTGGAAAAGTTTTGAAATAAACACCAGTAAAAACAGATTTCTTTTTTATTCAATCACTGACACTCATAAAAACAAATGAATTTATATGCCTGACCCCTGCAAAAATTCCTGCACTGCGCAAAGCGATCCCAGAATCTCTTCTGCGAGGGACTTCATCTCCTCCGTCACCTCCATCAGATCCGGCACCATGATTGGATGCATCCCTGCTGCATAAGCCGCCCTGATTCCATTATGAGAATCCTCAATCACATAACAATTCTCCGGTCTGGTCCCCAGTCGTCTGCAAGCCTCCAGAAAAATATCCGGTTCCGGCTTACTCCGTTCCACCATATCTCCCCCGATAATCTGATCAAAATATCCCAGCAGTCCGCCATCTGAAATCTCCGAACGCACCAGTGCCTCCCGGGTAGAACTGGCAAGCCCAATCTTAAATCCCCTCATCTTCAGATATTTCAAAAGCTCCTCAACCCCCGGCTTCTTTGCCAGTTTACCTCCGGAAGCATGACTGAAAAACACCTCTGCCATCTCCGCTTTATATTCCTCATACGGAAAATCTTCACCATAATGCTTCAGAAAAACCCCTTTACTTACAACACTATTTGTTCCCAGACACTCATGACATGCCGCCTCAACTCCTGCGATTCCATGACGTTCTGCCACTTCTTTCCACGCTTGAAGCACAAGAATCTCCGAATCAAAAATCACTCCATCCATATCAAATATCACTGTATCAATTCCACTCGCCATAACTTTTGATCCTTTCCTCTTTCTCTCTATCAGCAGACTTTCTCAGGCAAAAATATCTTTGACGACAGTCTGATCGACTTATTCAAACCATATATAAGCCAGTAGTCTGACAATCTATTTTTTCATAATATAACCAATCGCATCACGAATCTGCGACACATAAACCAAGTTGATTCCTTCCACTTTTCCAACAGAAGACCTACACACTTCTGGCAGCACAACTGTTCCAAATCCCAGTTTTTTCGCCTCCTGCACACGCTGGCCTGCCATATTCACTGCGCGGATTTCACCACTCAGGCCAACCTCGCCAAACACCATCACATTATCAGGAATCACAATATCCTTCGCACTGGAAACAATCGCCAGACAGATCCCAAGGTCAATTGCCGGCTCTGTCATCTTCATTCCCCCTGCAATATTGACATAAGCATCCGATGCAGCCAGACGGAGTCCGACTTTCTTCTCAAGCACAGCCATAAGGAGATTCACTCTGTTAAAATCAGTTCCCACCGCTGTCCGCCTCGGAATCCCGAAATTACTCTGGCACACAAGTGCCTGAATTTCAACCAGAATCGGCCGGGTTCCTTCCATAGAACACGCCACAACAGAACCCGACGCATCCTCCGGTCTGCCATTCAGCATATATTCCGACGGATTCTTCACCTCCTCAAGACCTGTATTACACATTTCAAAAACACCAATCTCATTCGTAGATCCAAAACGGTTCTTTACTGCACGCAAAATACGGTAAGATGCGTGGCGATCTCCTTCAAAATAGAGCACGGTATCTACCATATGCTCCAGCACTCTCGGACCTGCCACATTTCCTTCTTTCGTCACATGACCTACAATAAAAATGGACACCCCCATCCCCTTTGCGATCTGCATAAGGATATTGGTAGATTCTCTCACCTGAGAGACACTTCCCGGTGCCGAACTTACATCTTCGTGAAACATAGTCTGAATGGAATCGATTACAACCACATCCGGTTTTCTGCGCTCGATCACCTCACGTATCACTTCCAGGTTCGTCTCACATAAAAGCTGCATCTTATCCGTAAACTGCCCGATACGATTAGCTCTCAGCTTAATTTGTCTCAGAGATTCCTCACCTGAAATATAAAGAACCGAAACCTGCTTCTCTGCCAGATTCCTGCACACCTGTAAAAGCAGCGTTGATTTTCCGATTCCCGGATCTCCTCCCACTAAAACAAGGGAGCCGGGGACGATACCGCCGCCCAGCACCCTGTCAAGTTCACCAATCTGAGTTGTCTGCCGTTCATCTTCTGACAGGCTGATGTCTTTAAGGATCACCGGTTCCTGCCTTTTTTCTGATGATTTCATTGCTCCAGAAGAGGATGGCTTCTTTGTGGAAACTGTCTCTTCCACAAAGGTGTTCCAGGACTTGCATCCCGGGCACTGCCCCATCCATTTTGCGGATTCATATCCGCACTCCTGACAAAAATATACCGTCTTTTTATTTTTCAGCATTTTACAATCTTTACTTCTACTCTTGCAGCATTGCCAAGTTCCACGCTAAAGGAAAGTTTACCGCCCAGGTTTGTTTTCATCTTACCTGTGCTTGCCTGCTCAATAAATACTTCATATTCTGTATCCGGCTCCATCTCCACTGTGATCTGTGCATCTTCCGGTCCCTCTACATGGAAATCCATCTGAGCTTCACTCTGTGTAAGATTAAATACTGCTGTTCCCGGAACTGATTCGTAAACGAACATTCCGTTTCTCTCGAGCTTGGTAATCTCCTTAAAAGTTTTTACTTTATACATATCGCCCTGATGCTGATAGTCTGATAATTTAGACTTCTGTGCAAGCTCATAGTCACCAAAGCTGATTGCTCCATTCTCTTCTGTACGGATTAATTCTTTTACTACTGCCATTTCCTATGTCCTCCTAAGACTCTTTTGTTTGCCGCTCCACCGGTTCATCTGCCGATGCCGTACAGTTTTTCACTATCTCTGTACTTTTCCGACATTTTATGTGCTTATTATATAATACATTCACTTTTTTGACCAGTATCTCACTGATTTTTTTATACTAATTTCACAATTTCTGTGAATCATGTGAGTCCTCTGCTTTAATTGTAAATATCTGTCTGCTCAGAGATTTCTACTGTTTTTTCACTTCAAATGCAATCTCGTTTTTATGAAGTTTCACCTGTACACTATCTCCACGTTTTACTCTGCCTTCCAGAATCTCGTTTGCAAGCGCATCTTCTATCTTACTCTGAATTGCACGACGCAGCGGTCTGGCACCATATTTATTATCAGAACCTTTTTCTGCAATAAAATCTTTCACAGCATTTGTCACTGTAAGATGAATTTCCATCTGTTCTGCACATCGTTTCTCCAGTGTTTTAAGAAGCAATGTCACAATTTTCCGGATATCTTCTTTATTCAGCACATGGAACACCATGATATCGTCAATTCGGTTCAGGAACTCCGGTTTGAAAATCCGGCGCACTTCTTCCATCACACCGCCTTTCATTCGTTCATAGTCTTTCTTCTCATCATTATCAGACATGAATCCCAGACGTTTCGGTTCCATGATTGCCTGTGCCCCTGCGTTGGAAGTCATAATAATAATCGTCTGTTTGAAGTCGACTTTTCTTCCCTGTGCATCTGTAATATGACCGTCATCCAACACCTGTAAAAGTATATTAAACACATCCGGATGTGCCTTCTCAATCTCATCAAAAAGCAATACACTGTACGGATTTCTGCGGACCTTCTCACTGAGCTGGCCGCCTTCTTCATATCCTACATATCCCGGAGGAGAACCGATCAGCTTGGAGACACTGTGTTTCTCCATATATTCGGACATATCTACACGAATCATCGCCTGTTCACTTCCAAAGACAGCTTCTGCCAGAGCCTTGGAAAGTTCTGTCTTACCAACACCTGTAGGTCCAAGGAAAAGGAAAGAACCAATGGGACGGTTCGGATCTTTAAGTCCTACTCTTCCCCGTTTCACTGCCTGCGCAACAGCTTTCACTGCCTCATCCTGTCCGATCACACGTTTATGAAGTTCTTTCTCCAGACGAGCAAGACGTTTGGTTTCTCCCTCTGTCAGTTTCTGAAGAGGAATCTTTGTCCAGTCAGAAATCGTCTCTGCAACAGCAGCTTCATCTACAACAAGTTTCTTCCTCTTATTTCTACGTTCAGTCTTAATGCGGATTTTCTCCATTTCGGCTTCCACTTCATTTTGGCGTACCTGTGCTTTTTTTGCGCGTTCAATATCTGCAGTCTTAACTGCCTGTTCTTTCTCCTCACGAAGTTCATTCAGTTCCATTTCATATTGTTCCATTTCAGGTGCTGACTGATAACCCGCAAGCTGAACCTTTGATGCTGCTTCATCAATAATATCAATTGCCTTATCCGGAAGGAAACGGTCATTGATATATCTTTGTGACATTTTTACTGCTGCCTCAAGTGCCTCATCTTCAATCTTTACCCCATGATGTTTCTCATAATATGGACGCAGACCTTTAAGGATCTCAACAGTCTCCTCTGAAGATGGTTCTTCCACTGTCACAGGCTGGAATCTTCGTTCCAGTGCTGCGTCTTTTTCAATATATTTACGGTATTCCTCCAGAGTAGTCGCGCCGATAAGCTGAATCTCACCTCTGGAAAGAGAAGGTTTCAGGATATTAGAAGCATCCAGTGCTCCCTCCGCTCCACCTGCTCCGATGATGGTATGGATTTCATCAATGAACAGCAGAATTCCCTGATGTTCTTTTACTTCCTGGATCACATTCTTAATGCGTTCCTCAAATTCACCTCTGTATTTGCTTCCCGCAACCATGCCGGAAAGATCTAACACAACAAGACGCTTATCCTTCACTGTATCCGGAACCATTCCCATAACGATGCGCTGTGCAAGTCCCTCTACAATGGCAGTCTTACCTACTCCGGGTTCCCCTGTCAGACACGGATTATTCTTCGTACGTCTGCTCAGAATCTGAATCAGTCTGGTAATTTCTTTATCACGCCCTATCACAGGATCCAGTTTTCCCTCTGCTGCAAGCTGTGTCAGGTCACGACTGTACTGATCTAGCGTAGGGGTACTGGTCACTTTTTTGTTTCCCGCATTCCTTGCGTACTGAAATTCCTCTGCAATGGTATCATTGTCAAATCCCATAGCTGTCAGGATAGCCGCAAACAACTTTTGGATATTTACTCCCATTGTAAAAAGCAGTCTGGTTGCTACGCAGTCTGTCTCTTTCAGAAGCGAAAGCAACAGGTGCTCTGTTCCGCAAAGACATTCCATACTCTCAGCATCTTCCTTCGCCTGTTCAATGATCCTTCTTGCTCTCGGGCTGTACTGGGGATCTTTTGTTTCTGCTGCCGCAGTATTGCCCTGAACCGGTGTAACCAGGCTGCTGATAAGTTCCCTGAGTTTTTCTTCTTCTACGTTAAATTCCTGCAGCACTTTTCCCGCAGTGCCTTCAGGTTCTTTCAAAAGACCTGCAAGAAGATGTTCTGTTCCGATATATCCATGTCCACAGGTTTTCGCAGTTGTCTTTGCCAATTTGAGGGCATTCTCTGCCTGTCTGGTAAATTGTCTCTCCATGTCCTCTCCTATCTGTTTTCATCATATTCGTCAAAAATCTCATCAATAAGCTGATGTACTTCCTCTCTGCTTACGCTCTTGCAACATCCTTTCGCAAGCGCCACCATGAGATTCTGTTTCAGTTCTTCCAATGCTTTCCGTTTATTTACATCAATAGAAATCACTGCACCACGTCTGCGGTCGATAGTGACAAATCCCTCCTGTCGCAACAGTGAATATGCTTTATTTACTGTATGCATATTTATCCCAACTGTATCTGCAAGCTGTCTCACTGATGGCAGTGTATCTCCCTCCTGCAGTCTTGACGTAGCAATCCCCATGATGATCTGATTGGTCAGCTGGATGTAAATGGCTTCATCACTGCTGAAATCTATTTCTATCATCATACGTTTTCTTCTCCTTTTTGTGTTACACATATCCTAGCACAAACCAACATTTTTTGCAACAGAAAGACGTATTGCTGTATTATTTTTCAAAACAAAAAGGGGTGTACTGCCATGTTCTCACACAGCATGCACACCCTTTATCTTCTTTCTGTCAACTGAATTTCATCTACATGACTTGATTATTTTAAGCCAATGATCTTATTGAGCTGTTCTCTGTTCAGAACAAGGTTAAAGCCTAATGGATTAACTGCATAAGCCATTGCCTTATCGATTAACAGCTCCGGAAGTTTTGCAAACGGTACTTTCGCAATACGCAGCTTCTGACCTTTTGTAAACTTCTCAAGTTCCATAACGTCTGTAAATACAGGCTGGAGAATTTCTTCTTTTTTATTTTTGAGATACGGAATATTGATCTTCTTAGGATCTTCAGGATCTACATTCATAGCAACCAGATATTCGGATTTCTTCAGGTTTACGATCAGTTCTTCCTCAAGCTCACGAAGATTTCCATGCTGATCCTTCTCTACCGGACGGCGGAGTTCCTGCATAAAGTAAATGCCGGAAAGCTCCAGTGTAGGATTCAGAAGCGGTCTCTTAGCCGGCTCAATCTTGCTCATATCTGCCTGTTTTGCAATATCAGTAAGATCAATCTCAATCTTATCTTCACCATCTACCCATACAACTGTATTTACGCCAATTGCATAGAAAGTTCCATATAATCTGGGATAATCCTTCTTGGTAAATTTCATACCCATAAGAAGAACCTTTTCTTCCAGCATTTTTTTGCCGAATTCTTTGATTCCTTCTTCTGTGGAAAAAATCCATGCCTGGTCATTATAAGTCTCTTCGTCACATTTCACATATGGCAGTTTGGTAGCCTGTGAGTATGCAACAAATACTGTCTCTCTGTTCTGTAATTCCTTGATTGCTTCTTCTTTGCTGATTCCCATTATTTTATCCTCTCTGTCTCATTTCTTTTATGATCTTTTTCATTTCCTTATCAACACGATAAGACTCTGTGATCTTCTGTAGTGATTTCTTATATGTAAATTCATCCAGTTTGTGACCGTCCTGCAAGTATGTCAGCATCTCATCCGGAAATGCCGCAAAATATACAGATACTGCCCACGCCACTGCCATCTTTGCATAATATCCCTGCTGAGTGATACTCTCCAGACGTCTGATACTCTCTTTCAAATATTCACGCTTCACAAAATGTCCCAGAAGCATGACTGCCGCAAATCTTGCTTCGTATTCTTTATTCGAAGTAAAATACGTTTCAATAAAATCCCAGTATTCTGTCTGGTATTTATCTGCATCTTTTAATGTACTGCAAAAGCAATCGCATACTGCCCAGTTATTAATGTCCGGCACAAATTTTGCCACATATGTTAAGCGTTCTTTGCATTCCATCTTTGCATAAGCACTCACCAATCCGCGAAGCATCGTTTCTTCATACCACTGGTCATCCGCCTGTTCAAACCATTCCTGCCAGTCCATACCAGAAAGCTGCTTTGCAAATTTTCGCAACACCGGAAGTCTGATTCCCATAACATTATCCACACCCGGCAGAAGATTGCTGTGAAAATCCCGATAACCGGTATCTTCATTCTCCTGCAGAAACTGGCGCACCATATGTGTCGTCACCTGAATCTCTTTCTGACTTTTCCTGTTCATAATATTTCTCCCATTACTGTGCATATGCTGAACAGTAACTTTCTCCTTGCTGTTTCTGCTACGTTACAATTCATCTCAATCTGTAACTTTGCTTTACAGCACTTTTCTATTTTATAACAGATTGCATGAAAAGTAAAGGAAATCGCTCGTATTATTTATGCAAAATAATTTATGTGGATTCTATCGTTCTTTCAAAAAATATTACATCGAGATCATTTTGGACAGAAGAAGTATCTGCCAACCATAAAACAGGAGACAAGAATGGGACTTTTATCCCAGCTTTGTCTCCTGTTTATTTTTAAACATCAATATTTTTTATGCTTCATCAATTGCTTTTCCAATATCATGGCGCATATATTTATTTGCGAATGTAATCCACTCTGTAGCTTCATATGCATTCTTTCTTGCTTCTTTTAAATCTTTGCCTGTCGCAGTAATTCCCAGAACACGACCACCATTAGTAACAATCTGACCGTCTTTCAGTTTGGTTCCTGCGTGGAAGCAGTAATATCCGTCTTTGCCTTTGAAATTTTCAAAGCCGTACATTGGGATACCTTTTTCATATTTTACAGGATATCCATCACTTGCAAGTACTACGCACACTGCTGCATTATCCTCGAACTGAAGGTCTACCTGGTCCAGTGTTCCATTTACGCAAGCTTCCATTACTTCAATGATATCATTCTTCATACGTGGCAGGACTACCTGTGCTTCCGGATCTCCGAAGCGTGCATTATATTCCAATACCTTCGGGCCATCTGCGGTAAGCATAAGACCAAAGAAAATGATTCCCTTAAATGGGCGTCCTTCTGCAGCCATTGCGTCCACTGTCGGCTGATATACATATTTCCTGCAGAATTCATCTACCTCTTCTGTGTAGAACGGACTCGGGGAGAAAGTTCCCATTCCGCCCGTATTCAATCCCTGATCACCGTCCTGAGCGCGTTTGTGATCCTGTGCGGATGTCATTGTACGGATAGTTTTTCCATCTACAAATGATAACACAGAGACTTCACGTCCTGTCATAAATTCTTCGATGACCATGGTATTTCCGGCATTTCCGAATTTCTTATCTTCCATGATCTCTTTTACGCCATCTTCTGCCTCTTTCAGATCCTGACAGATCAGTACTCCCTTGCCGAGTGCAAGACCATCAGCCTTCAGGACAATTGGAAATCTGGCTTCTGTGCGGAGATATTCCAGTGCTTTCTCAGGATCATCAAAATTCTCATATGCTGCTGTCGGGATATTATATTTCTTCATTAAATCTTTCGAGAAAGCTTTAGATCCCTCAAGGATCGCAGCGTTCTTTCTTGGTCCGAATACTTTCAGACCGCGGGCCTCAAATACATCTACGACACCACCGACCAGCGGATCATCCATGCCAATGATCGTAAGATCGATTTCTTTTTCCTGTGCAAAATCAGCAAGTTTCTCAAATTCCATTGCACCGATATCTACACATTCTGCAAGCTCTGCGATTCCTGCATTTCCAGGTGCACAATAAATTTTATCTACTTTCGGGCTTTTTGAAACACTCCATGCAATCGCATGTTCTCTGCCACCGCTACCTACAATTAAGACTTTCATTTTATCTTGCCGCTCCTTTTTGTATCTACTCTTCCGTATCGTATTCTTCTATTTCCACTCTTCCATCCACAACCTTCACCTTGCCATTGGCAATGAGATTGATTGCCTTAGGAAGAATTTTCCACTCTGCTTTCTCCATGACACGTCTCTGGAGAACTTCCGGAGTGTCATCAGATTTAATTTTCACTGCTTTCTGAAGAATAATCGGACCGGTATCTGTGCCAGTATCAACGAAATGTACCGTAGCGCCTGTAACACGAACCCCTCTTGCTAACGCTTTCTCATGCACATGAAGTCCGTAATAACCAACTCCGCAGAAAGACGGAATCAGTGACGGATGGATATTAATGATCTTATTTGGATATGCTTCCACGATCATCGGCGGGATTGCTACGAGGAATCCTGCCAGAACGATAAGCTCTACGCCACTCTCTTTCAGCTTTTCCAGAAGTGTTTTGTGAAATTCTTCTCTGCTTTCATACTGTTTCGGAGAAATACATACGGCTTCTATGTTATGGTTCTTCGCTCTCTCCAGCGCATAAGCCTTCGGATTATTGCTGATAACCAGAGAAACTTCTGCATTTGTAATCTTTCCACAGTCAATGGCATCCAGGATAGCCTGCAGATTCGTGCCGCCTCCTGAAACCAGTACACCGACTTTTAACATAAAGTCACTCCCTTTTCACCATCTTCGATACGTCCTACTACATACGGAGTGTCACCTGCTGCTTTGATCGCTTCCATTGTTTTGTCCACATCTGCTGCATCTACAGCAAGGATCATTCCAAGTCCCATGTTATAAGTATTGTACATCATCTGTTCATCAATATTGCCTTTTTCAGCAAGAAGTTTGAAGATTGGAAGTACCGGATAGCTGTTCTTTTCCACAACTGCACGTGTTCCCTCTTTAAGCATTCTCGGAATATTTTCATAAAAACCGCCGCCTGTGATATGACTGCATGCGTGCACACGAACTCCGGCATTTTTAATGCTCTTTAATGCTTTTACATAGATTCTGGTTGGTGCCAGAAGTGCTTCACCAAGTGTTGTTCCAAGTTCTTCATAATAAGTATCAAGAGATTCCTTTGTCATATCAAAAACTTTACGGACAAGAGAAAATCCGTTACTGTGAACCCCTGTGGATGCCATACCGATCAAAACATCTCCTGCTTTCAGTTCTTCACCTGTGATCATCTCTTTTTTATCGCAGACACCTACTGCGAAACCAGCCAGGTCATATTCGTCTTCCGGCATCAGTCCCGGATGCTCTGCTGTCTCACCGCCGATCAGAGCTGCATCTGACTGCACACAGCCTTCTGCAACGCCGCCTACGATAGCTGCGATCTTTTCCGGATAATTCTTACCACATGCAATATAATCAAGGAAGAATAATGGTTCTCCGCCTGCACATGCAATATCATTGACACACATGGCAACTGCATCAATGCCAATGGTGTCATGCTTGTCCATGACCATAGCAAGTTTTACTTTAGTTCCACATCCATCTGTACCTGATAATAATACCGGTTCTTCCATTTCTTTGATCTTAGCAAGAGAAAAGGCACCGGAAAATCCTCCCAGTCCTCCCAGCACTTCTTCACGCATGGTTCTCTTTACATGCTCTTTCATCAGCTCTACTGATTTATATCCTGCTTCAATATCTACTCCAGCGGTCTTGTAATCCATGATAATCCTCCGTTTTTACCCCTGATCCTGTTTATGGACCTGAGTTATCTTAGTAATTTTTATATCCGACTTCCTGTAATCTTGCGTCTTTTGCTTCCACCTGTTCTTTTAATTCCTGGCTGTAAGCCTTTAATTTTGCAAGAAGTTCCTCATCTGATGTTGCAAGTATCTTAGCTGCCAGAAGTCCTGCGTTTGCGCCTCCGTTGATAGCGACTGTTGCAACCGGGATTCCTGACGGCATCTGTACGATAGAATAAAGGGAATCTCTTCCTCCCAGAGAAGTGGTGTGCATAGGAATTCCGATAACCGGCATCGGGAAGATTGCTGCGCACATTCCCGGCAGATGAGCTGCCATTCCTGCACCTGCAATGATTACTTTAAAGCCTTTTTCCTCTGCTGTTTTTGCATATTCAAAAAAGACATCCGGTTCCCTGTGTGCGGAAATGATCTTTATCTCGTAATCAATTCCCAGTTTCTCCAGAATGTCTGCTGCTTTGCTCATGATCGGCATATCTGAGTCGCTGCCCATCACAATTCCTACTTTTGCCATGATTATTCTCCTTTTCTTCTCAAGTATTCTCAGACAGACCAGATTTTATCTGTCCGGGACTTTGTTTTTATTTTATTGATAAAAAAAGTACGGTCAGAAAAGATTTTATCAAAACCCTCTCTAACCGTAGATTCTACTAAGATTCCCTTTTTCTGTCAATAAAATTAATGCAAAGAAATATTTTAACGAACTAATAAATTTTTTTGTATTTCGAACTTAACAGGAAAATGCCTTTATTCCCCAAACGGCTCGTTCAGAGCTTCCGTACCCGGAAGGACAAATCTTCCATCTTCAATAATAGAGATCATATCCCCCTCATCATCAATCGTACGGATGCTTCCCAGTTCGTCATATGGGATCGTAATATCTGTGTGACATCCATAATAAGCAAGGCTGACGTCTTCTTTTCGCATCTCGGAAATCTCATTGTCCCTTGCGATGATCTCTTTACCATCCGGATTATAGACCGGAGTATCTTCTGACCAGCTGTAACAGGTATCACCAACCGCAAAATGCGGTCCCATTTTCTCCGCGATCAGAATCGGAAGTTTGTCTGCGATATTATATTTCTGCGCTGCCACATAAGCTGTTGTATTAGTTCCGATTGCAAATTCTCCCATTGCAAGTTTCGGATGATGGAACAGAATATTATCTTCAATATATTTACGGTTCTCTTCCTCTGTCTCAAAATTAGAACAGCTGTAATCGATCACCTGTCCGCAGTCAAACACAAGCTTCAGGTCACAAAACTGCAGTCCGTTAAGATATACTTTTGAAACATGAAGCATTCCGCCTGTTCCTGCAAGTACCGGTGAAGTAAATACTTCACCCAGAGGAATATTTACATCTGCCACACAGTTCTCAAAATTTGTCTGTGTTTTCGCATCTGTTAATGTGTGAAGATGAATGAGCAGATCTGTCTCATTCTCTCCCTTTCCCTTGATTTCCACCCATTCACAGGTATCAAGAGTATCTATGATCGTCTGCTGGATCTTCTGATATTTCTTATAATCCAATGTATTGATCTTTACGATCTCGCGGAAAATTTCCGGAAAATCCTCCCCGATCTCAGGTATCGGATAAGCAATGATCGTAAAACTTCTTTCCTCACCTTTGATATAACGATTTGTGATTTGACCGGATTCATTGTCCAGTTCCAGCTGAAGCTTCTGCTGTGCTTCTGTAAACGCCCAGCTTTCCGGTTTACTTACCGGTGAAAACGGTTTCTCTCCAAATGTCTCGATCACAGCCGGTCCGCCATGTACATCTGCCAGATCTGCATATTCATCATAAGAAGTCTGCATGGCACGAAGTTTACGCTTTACAAAATCCGGATCCAGAAACAGCGCACTGTCCTGTCTATGGTCATAATCAAACTGCGGATTTGCAATTCCTCCTGTAAATCCATTTCTGAACTGATTCCGTCTGTTCACCGCATGAAGTGCATGGCGGTAAATAACCGTCTGCAGCCCCATCTCCCGGAACTGAAGAACAGCCGCTTTTACCATACGCTCAAAGCCAAGATGATAACGTATATTAACCGTTTTCTTCTTTGTAATATCTTTTCTTCCTGTGATAAATCCCATCCGATAGCCTTCTGTATAAGTACGTGCCATCTCATCAATTTCCCTCTGGGAAAGTGAATTCATAAATTCTGCTGTTTTCAGTTCATTTTCCGATACATATTCGCCGGACTGATACAGATAACTCAGATCGCTCAGATCAGAATCCATGATCATTTCAACCACAAAATTATTCTCAGGATCAATCGCCTCTCTGATCCGATTTTCCACCATATCCTGGCAGTAGTCATTCACATAGGAAACGAGAATTTCTTTCACCTGTTTCTCAGCAGGAATTTCTTCCTGCGTAAATGCAGAATAGATTTCCAGAAACAATTCAAGTACAACCGTAAGATCCCATGCTTTTTTTTCAAACGCATAAGCAATCGTGCCATGAAGCTCTGTATAAAGAAAGGTAAATACTTTTCCGTATTCTCCCAGCATTTTCTGTGCATATGCAGGATTTCCATAAGAATTTTCATAATTTTCGGGCAGAATATCCTGATATAATTCATGATTCTGTTCCTGAAGTTCTTCAAGATTTTTCCCCGCAATTCCATGGTCCATCACATGAATCACCTGCTGTAAAAACATTGCTTCTTTTGTAAAAAAATCGCAGTACGGTTCTTCTGCCATTTTCTCGTCCGGTATCTGAGCGATTCTTTCTTTCGCCAGTTCATACCGTTCCATAACCCATTCGTCCAAACTATATTTCTCCTTTTTCTATCAGACTTCCCTGTTAATCAGCCGGAAATTCCCATCAGAAAGATTCCCAGCCATCCGATCATTATGATTCCGTTTGCAATAGAGCCGATCATACCTGCTTTGTGTGTCCGGTTTTCTTCTGAAAAGCTTTTCAGTCCCATCGCAAATCCATATACAGACAGAAGCATTGCGCAAAGACTGATCCCGCCTACAATATATCCGTATTGTCCCTGCAAAAAAAATGCCAGCAAAACTGCAGTCACAAATAAAACCAGTGAAACAGCCGCCAGCACTGCTGACAGTTTTCCCTGCTGTGCCTCTCTTTTCTTTGCAAACGCATATCTATATCTTTTTGCCATAAATTTTTCTCCTCAGGTGATCGCAGATAAAAAAAAGCAGATATCCAAGAGCCGCCCCTGCTGTATTCAATATCATATCATCTACGTCAAAGCACCCAACCTTTGTAATAAGCTGGATGACCTCTACCGTAACACTAAGCCCAAATCCTGCCAGTACGATCAGCCATCCGCTTCTCATTTTGTCCAGAATAACCGGCAGTATAAATCCAAATGGAAGAAAACCAATTACATTTCCAAAAAGATTTGTAACTACCGCCATAAGTCCAAGCTGTTTCCTGTATACCCAGAAACGCCTTATCTCAACAAACGGTATCAGATTATATCTGTACTGTCTTTCTTCCATTGCTGCTCTTCCGTATTCTTCTGAAAAGAACAGAAAATAAATCAGTGCCAGAACATACAGGATAAACAAAATGGTTCCCAGTGTCCGTATGATATGCTTCGTTTCTTTTTTCAATGTTTTCTCCTGTTTCTGAAGCCTTTTATATCAATATCTCTGATTTCTTTTTCAGCAGTCTTGCACCGTTTACGATCATCATGATCCCTGTTACGATTCCCGTTGCCAGTACAATGATCCCGACTGTCAGACTGCAGGCTCCTGTGGAAGACATGGTTTTATAAATTTTTTCGTTCATAATCGTCCTCATCAGTATCATGATCTGCTTTCGCAGATCATGATATCTTATTTATAAATCGCTGTTACCTGTATTTGCTTATTTTGCACCGTACTGCTCATAATATGCGTCGATTGCGGCTTTCAATGTATCGTCAATGATTACTTTTCCTTTATATTCTTTATTATAAAGATGTTCAATGACCTCTTTCATTGTAACAATCGCATTTGTTTCAAACCCATAAAGGTCATGGACTTCGTCAAGGGCACACTTCACGCCGCCTTTTCCGACTTCCATGCGGTCCAGAGAAACCATAAGACCGACGATTTCCACATCAGCCGCACCTTTTACCTTCGGTACTGTCTCTTCCATGGATTTACCGGATGTTGTTACATCTTCGATCATCACTACACGATCGCCGTCTTTTAATTTACTTCCGAGGAAGCTTCCCTTATCTGCACCATGGTCTTTTTCTTCCTTACGGTCTGAACAGTAGCGGATTTCTTTTCCATATAATTCGCTGAATGCAATTGCAGTTACAACACTTAACGGGATTCCCTTATATGCAGGTCCAAAAAGCACATCGAAATCATCGCCATATTTATCATGAATGGCATGTGCGTAGTACTCACCCAGTTTCTTTAACTGAGAACCTGTCACATATCCGCCTGCATTCATAAAAAACGGGGACTTTCTTCCGCTTTTAAGGGTAAATTCTCCGAATTTCAGAACTTCACTGTCTACCATAAATTCAATAAATTCCTGTTTATACTGTTCCATCTTATGTTATGCCTCCTGTATCTGTTTTATTTTACAATACCAACCATCTCTTTTACGGAATTGAATCCATTCTTCTTCATATACGCTTCAATTCCATCGATCACGTCCAGTGTCACTGCCGGATTGTGGAAATTTGCCGTACCCACAGATACTGCGCTGGCTCCTGCAAGAATAAACTCAATTGCATCCTCTGCGCAGGAAATTCCGCCCATTCCGATGATCGGGATATTGACTGCCTGTGCAACCTGATAAACCATACGGACAGCAATCGGTTTCACGATCGGTCCGGAAACACCACCGGTTTTATTTGCAAGCGCAAAAGTCTTCCTGTTGATATCAATCTTCATTCCTGTCAGTGTATTGATCAGGGATACCGCATCTGCACCGCCTGCTTCCGCACCTTTTGCAATCTCTGTGATATCTGTGACATTCGGTGTTAACTTCATGATCACAGGCTGTTTTGCAATCTTTTTGATCTGAGCGGTAAGTTCCTCTACATGATGTGCATCCTGACCAAATGCAAGGAATCCTGCATTTACATTCGGGCAGGAAATATTAATCTCCATCATATCAATTGGCTGATCTGCCAAACGTTCCACCACTGCCAGATATTCTTCCGGCGCATGACCGCATACATTTACAATGATCTTTGTATCATACTGTTTCAAAAAAGGAATATCCCTCTCACAGAAAAGATCGATACCAGGATTCTGCAGACCAATCGCATTCATCATGCCTCCGTAAACTTCAGCCACACGCGGAGTCGGATTTCCGACCCACGGGACATTGGCTACGCCCTTGGTTGTCACTGCTCCCAGCTTATTAATATCTACATAATCAGCAAATTCTGCTCCTGAACCAAAGGTTCCGGATGCCACTGTTACCGGATTTTTCCACTCTACGCCGGCAATATTTACACTCATATCCATCAGATTTCCACCTCCGTAGAAAGAAATACCGGGCCATCCTTGCAGATTCTCTTATTATTCACATTGCTATGTGCATCTTTTTCTCTGGATTTGCACACACAGGCAAGGCAGGCACCGATTCCGCATGCCATACGTTCCTCCAGGGAAATATAACATTCAATCCCATTTTCTTCGGCATATTTCTTGATTGCACGAAGCATCGGAGTTGGTCCGCAGGCATAGATCATGTCCGCTTCCAGAGCATTCTCTCTGATAGCATCCATAACATTGCCTTTTGTTCCCACACTGCCATCCTCTGTGGCAATATAAAGTGTTCCCGCCGCCTCAAATTCCTCTCTGAGGAACGTATGACAGTCCCTGTATCCTGCAATGATCTGTTTTTTCTCACATTTCATCTGCTTTGCAAGTTCCAGGATCGGAGGAACACCGATTCCACCACCCATAAGGAAAACTTTTTTCCCCTCAGCCTTCTCTACAGGAAAACCATTTCCCAGAGGTCCCAGTACCGGAATGGTATCTCCGGCTTTCATCTGTGAAAATTCATCGGTTCCGGTTCCCTGTCCGGTCACTCTGTAAACCAGATGAAGACGGCCATTTTCTTTGTCAATCTCACAAAGACTGATCGGTCTGGGAAGAATTTTGGATTTATCATTTGTATAAAGAGATACAAACTGTCCCGGTTTCGCATCTGCTGCGATTCTGTCAGTCTGGATCCACATACTGTAAATGCCTGCACCAATGCTCTTCTGACTTACAACAGTGCAGATTTCTCTTGTCTTTTCGCTCATTTTATGCCTCCTAGCGATTGTTTAAAGCAGTACTGATGTCTTCGATCATATCTTTTACCGCCTGGCGGGATGCATCTGCATAATTTAATTCACCAAAGGAAGCATATTTTTCCTGTTTGTAAGCTGCAATGATTCCTCTGGAAGAGTTGACGATCGCACCAAGTCCGTCTTCATTAAAGAAATGAACAAGATCGGCACCTTTTCCGCCCTGTGCACCATATCCCGGTACCAGGATGAAGGTTTTCGGCATGATCTTACGGAGAGTTTTTCCCATTTCCGGATAGGTTGCACCTACTACAGCACCTACATAGCTGTATTCATTTCCCATATGTGATTCTCCCCACTGGGCAACCTTCTCTCCAACCCACTCATAAAGCGGACGTCCGTCAATGATTCTGTCCTGAAACTCTCCGCTGGACGGATTGGATGTTTTTACGAGTACAAAAAGCCCTTTGTTCTCTTCTTTACATACATCGATAAACGGGTTGACACTGTCAGATCCCATATATGGATTGATTGTCGCAAAATCTTCGTCAAAACCTGCGATTCTGTTACTTCCCACCTGAACTTTACCCAGATGTCCGACTGCATATGCAGCAGATGTGGAACCAATGTCACCTCGTTTGATATCTCCAATAACTACCAGACCTTTTTCTTTGCAATAATCAATGGTGTTCTTATATGCCATTAAGCCCGGAATACCAAACTGCTCATACATTGCGATCTGTGGTTTCACTGCAGGAATCAGATCGCTGATCGCATCAACGATTCCTTTATTATACTGCCAGATAGCTTCTGCTGCTCCCTCTAATGTTTCCCCCAGTTCAGAAAAAGCTTTCTTCTGAATATGCTGCGGGATATAGTTGAGCATCGGATCCAGTCCTACTACGATAGGAGCGTTTGTTTTTTTAATGTTTTTAATAAGTTTGTTGATCATGAGTCTTTCCTCCTGAATATTGATATGGTATTTTTATGCATTCTGGTATACAACTTTTCCATCACAGATTGTATAGAGAATTTTTCCCTTTACTTTCCATCCGTCAAATGGTGTGTTGCGTCCTTTGGAAGCAAATTCATTTTTATCTATTTTATATTCGTGATCAATGTCTGCAATGACAATGTCTGCCGGATGTCCCTTCTGAAGTGTACCTCTGTCACTTCCCAGAATCTGTGCTGGGTTCCAGCTCATTTTCTCAATAAGCTGTGAGATTGTAAGAATTCCGGTTTCTACAAGTGCAGTATAAGACAATGCAAAGCTTGTCTCAATTCCCACAATGCCAAAAGCCGCATTCCGGATAGAGCCTGTCTTCTCCGGCACTGCATGAGGTGCATGATCTGTACTGATCACTTTAAAGGAACCATCCTTCAGTCCTCGGATCAGTGCATCTACATCTTTCTTCGTACGAAGAGGAGGGTTCATCTTATAGTTTGGATCATCACATTTAATATCATCGGAAGTGAGGATAAAATGATGCGGGCAAACCTCTGCTGTGATATTGTCCAATCCCTCTTCCTTCACAATCTCCATCATCTTCGCAACACCTTCTGTGGAACAATGGCACAGATGCAGTCTTGCCCCTGTCTCTCTGGCAAGAAGAATATCTCTCGCTGCGATCACATCCTCAACTGCATTGCAGATACCTGGCAGACCAAGTCTCCGCGCATTCTCATCCTCATTCATACATCCATCACCGCGCAGATCAATATCCTCACAGTGAGCAAAGATCGGAACATTGAATTTCTCTGCCACTTCCATAGCTTCTTTGCAAAGTCTGGTATTCATAACAGATTTGCCGTCTTCAGATAATGCCGGGATTCCCGCTTTTACCATTCCTTCGATATCAGAAAGTTCCTGTCCCTTCTCCCCCTGCGTAATGGCACCTGCCTGGAGCACATGAATGCCGGCAAGCTGTTTTGCCTTATTATGCACATAATTTACACGATCCGGACTGTCAATTACCGGTGTTGTATTCGGCATTGCAACAACCGTTGTCACACCACCTCTTGCAGCAGCCCGGGAACCTGTCTCTATATCCTCTTTCTGTGTCTGTCCCGGATCTCTGAAATGAACGTGAAGATCGATCAGTCCCGGCATTACCAGACATCCCTTCGCATCTATTACTTTGTCGCTTTTATCTTTTATTTTAAGTTTCTCACCGATCTCGGTGATCACGCCATCTTCCAGATAAATATCGCCTTTTTTATCAGTGTCAGTAGCCGCATCTACGATACGTCCTCCCTGAATCAGAATACCCATGCAATTCTCTCCCTTCGTTGTCGTTTGACAATAACTTTCTGATATACATAATACACGAAACTTCTTCTTTTATAAAGCCTTTTTTTACTGATGTGCAGTCTTTTTTGCTTGACAATTCAAAATGCGGGAGATATAATCAGTTCATATCTGGATTATTTAATGTATAGTCACTGGTTTTTAGAGATTATATAACAGTATATAATCTGTAAAATCTGGTGATTTTTTTATTTGCCAGAAACTATATAATTTTTTTATTTTTTATGGAGGTAACAACATGAACAAGGGAACTGTAAAATGGTTCAACGCAGAAAAAGGTTACGGATTTATCACTGGTGAAGACGGTGCAGACGTATTTGTACATTTCTCCGCTATCAATGGTGAAGGATTCAAATCCCTTGAAGAAGGACAGGCTGTAACATACGACTTAACAGAAGGCGCTCGTGGTATGCAGGCTGCAAACGTTACAAAATTATAATTTATAATTTTTGTTAACGCGAGAGGATTGAATTCCGCACTTTTCTATACGGATTAAACCTCAAAAAAATCCCCGGATCATCCGGGGATTTTTTATTGCTTTTCTTCTGTGAATCCATCAGAGATTCAATTTCTATTTAGCATCTGCGCTGTCTGCATCCGTTGTTGAATCTGCTGTTTCTGCAGCTTTATCGTCTGCTACATTTGTATCATCTGCTTCTTCAGATTTATCTGCGGTTTCCGTTTCAGAATCATCTGCGGTTGCGTCTGCTGCATCAGCATCTTCACTGTCTGTATCAGTGGAAGCTGTTGTATCTTCTTCCTCCGCTGTATCTGCATCAGTGCTGTCTGTATCATCGGATGCATCTGTTGACAGATTCGAAATGTAATTGTCAAGTGCAGTAGTATCCATTACTGTATTCTGAACCACATTCTCTTTGGCTCCTGTCACTTTTACATATGCAGAATAACCAATCCATGCAACAATCACAACACAAATGAATGCCCAGGCAAACATTTCCAGTCCAAAAAGTACTTTTTCTTTTCTGTCTGTTTTGTTATGCAGTCCTTTTCTGGCCTTATAAGCATCGACTTTCTTCTGGCTCATGATAGATCTCCTTTGCATCAATATTTCGTATTTTCTGATTATAGCACACTTTACTGCAAAAGAAAACAATTAGTTTATACTGCAACGATCACTCCGCCGTCATTTGCATACATAGAACTTACACCCGCTGTATCAAGGACTACGATCTTTGCAAGTTTCATTCTCTCTTCAAAAGCCTCTTTGAGCACCTGTGCTCTTGCCGGACAATTGCAGTGACTGATGGCAAGAACCTTCTCTGCACTGTCCGGGGTTTTCTCGATTACCTGCTCTACAAGCTTGATCAGAGCACGATTCATACCTCTTGCCTGATCCAGCTGGCAGATATTTCCATCATCCGTAGAACCCATGACCGGTTTGATTTTCAATGCACTGGCCACTAACGCTTTCACTTTGCTCAGACGGCCGTTCTTTCTCAAAGTATCAAGATTCTCAAGTATAAAAAATGTATGCTGTCCTTCAATATAATGTTCCACAGTTGAAACAACTTCTTCAAAACTCATCCCTGCTTCTTCGCATTCCTGTATCTTCATTCCGATCAGGCTTTCCCCGATGGATGCGGAACGTGAATTAAACACATGTATTTTTTTATCCGGATGGTCTTCCATAATAAGATCTCTGCCAAGCAACGCACTGTTATAGGAACCACTCAGCTCAGAAGACAAAGTCACTGCATAAATATGCTCAGCCTCGCAGTCATATGCTCTCATATATCTCTCAGGTGACGGGCAGGCTGATTTCGGACATTCCGGGCAGGCTGCCACTTTATCAATAAACTCTGCCTGATCAAATGTTTCATCATCTATGATCTGTTCAGCTCCTACCATCAGAGTCAGTGGAATGGATTCAAAACATTCATCTTTCTTCCATTCGTCCAAAAGTTCTCCACAACTATCTATGATAATCTTATATCTCAATTATATCGTCCTCTTTTCCATTATATGTAGTATTCAATACCAGATATATCTTATCACACCGCTTTACGTTTGAAAAGACTTTTTAATAAAAACACTGTTCTTTTTTTCAAAAGTGCTTTATAATAAAAAGACGCTTCCCGCAAAGTGCAGGAAGCGCTGCCTGATCCACAAAATATGTTCAGAAATATGCAGCAATCCAGAAGTCTTTTTTAATTCTGAACAGCTGTAAATCATGTTATCAGAGAGGTGTTGTATGCTTGCTTTAAAAATTACTGATGTAAAAGATTTTATGAATAAACTCCTGATCGGTGAGGTATTTGACCGTTTTTCTCTTGTCGAGGCATCTGTGACAACCTTCAACACTTTTACCATAAACGGAAAACTTCATTACGATTTCTTTGATACTGACACAAAGGCTGCTTTTGAGGAGAATTCCACAGAATATTCCCTCTGGCATGATGTAAAACCTTATTGTTTTTCTATCATACGCGGCAGACGCACACCTTTGAATTTCAGGATTGTATTTGAACTTTCTCATGATCAGACACAGTCGTTGTTAAAAAATGAACAGCATATTGCAGATATTCCTGTGCAAAGCTTTTATCTGAATATCCGGTACAAGAACCAGTCCCTTTTATGTACAACAGGTGTTTCTTATACTTCATTCAGTCCGGATAAACGTCTGGAACATCTCTGGGATGATTCCATGACTGTTTTTCTCTCCAGTCATCACATTCCCTGTGAGAAATTATGAGTAGATTCTGTTATCAGTCTTTATCCGAATAACGCAGATAATAGACCAGAATATCTATAAACTCACTGTTCGTCGGTTTATCTGCCATTGTACACCCTGCCATTTCTTCCAGTGTATCCTTATGATTCATCCAACATAAGTTTACCAGTGTTCTTATGTTGTGTTCTACATTAGACGGCGTTGATTTATATTTTCTTGCAATGACCGGATAAATATCTTTGGTGACTTTTACCGGTCGCTCATAAATTTTCTGTGCCATTTCTACTGCATCCACAACATAATAATATCCTTTATACTTTGATGTTGCACCCAATTTTCTAATAACTCCATAAACTGCACTCATACATCGTTCCTCCTGTAACTTCCATAATCTGTGTTTTTACAGATTTGGATATCTCATTTATTTACACACATTTCTCTATAAGTAAATGAAAGTCACGATATTGGCTGCCCGGAAGCACCATTGCAGTCACTATTCTCTGTAACCCGTTATATTTTCTGCGGATTCGGCATATTCATTAAAATATCGGCAACTTAATAATAGGAATTCATAAGACATTTGTCAATACCAATGTAATTGTTTTCCACAAAAATAAGGAGCAAAAGTTATTCTCCGCTCCTTATTTGATATTCTGCTATTCTGACAAGCGTATCTGTCCTCTCATTGATCTGCCGGCAAATTGCCTGCTTTCTATCTTATTTTGCAACCATCAGCAAGATTTCATTGCTTCTCTGAACAAATCTGGTCATTTCGTCCGGTGAAAGCTGTTTATGGCTCATCATCGCAAGGTCATACAGCTGTTCACAGATAAGCGGAGCCTTGTCAGATTCCTGATTCTCTGCCAGATATTTAACCAATGGATGATTCGCATTCAGAACCAGTGTTTCCTGTCCGCCAAACATATTCGGATCCATTCCATACATATTATACATCTTCATCATATCCTGCATACGGCGGCTCTCTTCGGAAAGAGTCATCATTGCTGATACATTTTCATTTTTCAGATTCTCAACATGTACTTCCAGTTTATCTTTATTAAGGCTCTTGCGGAAAAGTTCTGTCAGTGCTTTGACAGTTTCTTCATCTGCAGTACCCTCACCCTTCATTTCTTCGGTCAGATCAGCATCAATACGCTTAAACTGTACTTCCTGATGTTTCTGCTCAAGACTGGAAATAAATGCACTGTCAATATTATGCTTCAGGATAACGGCATCTTTTCCTGCTTCCGTAAACATATTGATATACTGACTCTGCTGAACTTCATCAGTTACATAGAAAATTACTGTCTTCTCAGGTTCTTTCGCTTCCGCAGTGTCTTTGTTTTCAGACTCTGCTGCATCTTCTTTCTTTTCTTCTGTCTGAGCCTCAGTTTCTTCTGTTTCTTTTTTATTCTCTTCAATGCAGTCCTTTAATGTGAGATATTTGCCATCAAGATTCTTAAAGAGTACATAATCTCCCATTTTTTCTGCAAACTTAGTATCTTTAATACAGCCATATTTAATAAACGGGCTGATATCATCCCAGTATTTCTCATAAGATTCTCTGTCAGTCTTGCACATTCCGGTAAGCTTATCTGCCACTTTTTTGGAAATGTATTCAGAAATCTTCTGTACAAATCCGTCATTCTGCAATGCGCTTCGTGACACGTTCAATGGAAGATCCGGACAATCGATCACACCTTTCAGAAGAAGCAGGAATTCAGGAATTACTTCCTTGATATTATCTGCGATAAATACCTGATTGTTATAAAGTTTGATCGTTCCTTCAATGGAATCATACTCTGTATTGATCTTCGGGAAGTACAGGATACCTTTTAAATTAAACGGATAATCCATATTCAGATGTATCCAGAATAACGGTTCCTTATAATCCATAAATACCTTGCGGTAAAATTCCTTGTATTCATCATCTGTACATTCATTTGGATGCTTCATCCAGAGCGGATTAATATCACTGATAGAAACCGGACGTTTATTGATCTTTACTTTATCCTTTGCAGGAGAAATTTCAACAACTTCCTTTTCACCTTTATCATTTTCTTTTTCTTCTGTCTTTGCTTCCTCATGAATATGTTCAACAACTACATCATCGTCTCTTAACTCAGATTCATCAATTGTCTCATATTCCTGAGGTGCATTTGCTTTGGAAAGGTAAATATGAACCGGCATGAAGGAACAGTATTTCTCAAGAATCTCACGCATACGGTACTCATTTGCAAATTCCAGGCAGTCTTCATTCAGGAACAGGGTGATTTCTGTACCAATCGTATTCTTGTTACCTTCCTGGATATCATATTCTGTTCCGCCATCGCAGGACCAGTGTACAGGCTGTGCACCTTCTGTATAGGAAAGTGTATCAATATGCACTTCATCCGCTACCATAAATGCAGAATAAAATCCAAGTCCAAAATGACCAATCATCTGATCATCTGTAGTTTTGTCTTTATATTTCTCAAGAAACTGAGTTGCACCTGAAAAAGCAATCTGGGTAATGTATTTCTCTACTTCATCAGCAGTCATGCCAATACCATTATCGATGAATTTCAGAGTTTTCTCATCAGGATTAACAATTACCTGAATCTCCGGTTTGTATCCTTCCGGAAAAGTATATTCTCCCATTACTTCCAGTTTTTTCAGTTTAGTGATCGCATCGCATCCGTTGGAGACCAGCTCTCTTACAAAAATATCATGATCGGAATATAACCATTTCTTGATGATTGGGAAAATATTTTCACTGTTAATTGATAAATTTCCATGTTTTACAGCCATGCTGTCCACACTCCTTTTTGTTTTTAATCATTTGCCGCAACTTTATCTGTCAATATACTGCATTCTTATCTGCTCTGCCTCCGGAGTCAAAACTATCCTCTCCTGTTTATCCTTTGAAATAGCTTTTGACTCCTGTAAGTTGCTTCTCTGAAAGATATAGTAATACCATTTATTCCAAAAGTCAAGAAAAAATTAGCACTCACTAAAAATGAGTGCTAATAATTTTATATTTTACATATTCCCCTGTATTTTTTTCTTCAGATAACTCTTATTTCTTTCGTCTTTTGTATACCACAACTCCCACAATACATCCTGCTGCAATCGCCAGAATAATCACAAACGGTGTGATATTAGTCGTATCTCCTGTCTTTACCGCTGATTTCGCAGTTGCTCCATTCGGCTGTGGAGTCGGAGTTGCAGTTACAGTCTGCGCCTGTGTAATACTGAAATTCACCTGTTTAGTATCCTGCTCCCCTGTATTCTTCCATTCACTTCCATTATACTTCTGACGGTCAAATGTAACTGTCAATGTGTAGGTTCCGGCCTTCGTAATTCCAAATGCAGCAGTATAAGGTGCACTGCTCCAGCTATTTGTATTGATCACTTTCCAGTTATACGGTACATAGCGGACATCTCCCTTTCCCGGACTTTCATTGTCCATACCCGCTCCGACTGCTGTAAATGTAATCTTTGACTGTGTTGTGTATCCATCTGAACTGATTCCTGTAATCTTATTATCTGTCGGATCTGCAATTTTCGCCTTGCGGGCAGCTTTAACCGTAAACTGAACTTTCACTTCTGCACTGATCTGCTGTTTATTATCAATCACAACTGACTCTGTATAGGAGCCGGCCTTTAAACCCTCCTTCGGGCGGATTTTAAATGTACAGCTCTCCCCCGGTGCAAGCTCTGTGGCTGAAAGTTTCCCGATTTTAAAGTTTTTACCTGACGGTGCATTTAAAGTTACATTTGTATTCCCCTCATTCGTCACTGTAACTTTCTGCGCTTCCGGTGCCTCACTATATCCTTCTTTTGCTTTTCCAAAATTCAGTTCTTCCGGTGTTACGGATAATTTATAAATCTTTTTCACTTCCGAAACAGTCGCAGAAGCTTTGATTGTTGTCAATACATCCTCCTGTCCTTCCGAACTGGTCTGGGCTATCTGAATACTGTCCAGGTAATTGCCGACTTTCAGACCGTTCACCGGTACTGCTGTAAATGCAGCAGAATCTCCCGGCTCCAGCACTGATGCCGAAAGTTCCCCAATATCAAAATACTCTGCATATGGCTGCATCAGCGAAACAGTTGTATTTCCTGTATTGGTAAGTGTAATGGTCGTCGCTTCAGGAGTATCATAACCTTCCTTCAGATCATCATAACTGAAAGATTCCGGATCTGCCTGAACTGCTGTGATCTGTTCCTGTTCTGCCTCTTTTACAGATACTTCCGCAGTTACCTGCGCTGCCACTTCCGAATCCTCTTCACTTTCAAATATCAGGGTATCACTGTAATCCCCCTTCGTCAGACCGGTTTTTGGCTGTACCATGAACATAAGAGAATCACCTTTTGCAATCTGTATTCCTGATACAGCTTCACTTCCATCTTCGTTCATCACCTCAAAATAATCTGATTTCGGTATCTTTAAAGTGACAGTTCCATCCCCTGTATTTGTTACGGTTACGGACAGTGTCTCATTGGCCTGTGTATAATTTTCTTCGATATCGCTGAAATTAAGACTTCCTGTATTTACCTCAAGAGACTGTGCCTCAAGAGATGCATCTGCATTGTCACCTGCCGATGGAGCCTCGCTGTCATCCGGCGTCTCTGTCGGTTCTGCAGAAGGCTCATCCGAAGGCTTCAGATCTTCGTCATCTGATGAATCATCCTCACCTTCAACTGTAATCTTCGCTTCAAAAGAAACCTCAATACCTTCTTCCGTCCGGTATGTGATCATATCATCATATTCACCCGGTTCCAGTCCTTCTCTCGGCTGTATCCATACGCTTACAGATTCACCTGCACTCAGCGGTTCTGTAATATCCTGAACCATAAAATGTTCCGGACTGATCTCCTGAAAATTCAAGTTCTCATTTCCGGTGTTCGTAATCTGCACATACTGTGCTTCCACATCCTCAAGATCACTCTTTACTGTTCCAAAATCACAAATCTGATCTTCGCTGTCCTCTACAGTGGCAGTCGCTTCGTAAGTCTTTTTATCTTTATCATCTTCACCTGCTGCCTGTCCATCTTTCTCTGATCCATCTGTCTGCACATTTCCGTTCTCATCCACCTGCAGCTGATCTTCTGTATAAATTTTCATCTGGGAATCATCAGTACCTTCTGTTGTTTCCTCCGGCTGACCTTCTGTGTTCTGAGATCCATCTTCCTGTTCATTTCCTGCATCCTGCTGTACATCTTCTGTTCTATCTGTGTCCTGATTTTCAGAATCCTGACTGCCTTCTGCATTATCTGCTGTTTCTTCCAACTGTGCATTCTCTGTTCCATCTGCCGTTTCTGCCTGCTGTGTATCCTCTGCTTTCGCCTCTTCTTCAGTTGCAGCTACCTCTAACGTCTTTGCAGTAAGAGTACCTGTCAGTCCGCTTCCATCTACAGGGGTCAGATCAAGCACCAGTCTGCATCCCAGATCATCCTGAGTGATCGTATAGGTCTTCTCAGTACCTACCTGTGTTAACTCCTTCTCCCCTGTCTGTCTTGACCAGGAAAAAGTGAAATCTTCATCTGTAACCTCTTCCGGTGTAACCTTTGCATAATCTGCACTCACTACTACGCCTACAGCTGCCAGTCCCTTAATCTTAAGCTTACCGCCCAATTCTCCTGACGGAGCTGCCGCAAAAACCATGGATGGAATCATTGAAATAACCATCATCACAGTCATTACAACTGCAAGAAATCTCTTTCTCTCCATCTGTAGTCCTCCTTTTCATTTATAATAAGATTTGTAATTATTCAGCAGCCGCTCTGAAGGTACTGAATAATTACAGTTCTGTGATGCTTCTGTGTCTGTCTGCCCTTTTCATTCCCATCACAGACCACAACATCGTTTTTCTCTGTATAAAAGCATTATAGCATCACATTTTCCGGAAATGTAATCTGTATTTTCTCCCTTAAAACAACTTCAGCCCCTGAGTATCAGAGTTCAATTTTCTCCAATATTCAGGGACCGAACTGTGTTTTACAGTTATTTCTCCGATATATCACGTGATATCCATAATTTGACCGAACAGTTTTTATCCTTCTACTATCAGATATTTTCCATCCGGCAGAGCAAATACTTCACTTGCATCTTCCAGTTCTTCATCTGACATTCCTTCCACATCAGCGCCTGACTCTTCCAGATATTCTCTCACTTCTTCAATAGAATCCACAACCTGCGCCATGCAATCCTCAAGGAATGCTTCCGCTGCTTCATATGATTCTGCTACCGCCTGTGGAAAAAGCTGCTCCTGATTTTCAAGAAACGTATTAATACATTCTTCTGTAAACAATTTAAATAACCTCCTCAATCTTTCCCTTTGCCCGGATCAGCTTCTCAAGGACCGGTTCAACCTGTTTTGTCATATAGGACGTAGCTGCCCGTACCCCCTCCTTGGAATGCTCCATGGCAAAGCCATATTTTACCGCTTTAAGCATCTCTATATCATTATATTCGTCTCCGAACGCAATACATTCTTCCGGCGAAATATGATATCTTTTCTGATATTCTCTGATTCCTTTTGCCTTGTTTGTTCCAAAAGGAATAAAATCAATCCACTCATTTCCCGAAGTGACAACAACACATTCTTTTCCAAATCTGTCCATCCAGTATTTCACAGATTCTTCTGTAAGGCCGGCCGGTTCAAACACAGCCAGCTTCATGATAGGAGCCGTCATCTCTTCCATGCTGTTTACAAATCTGCATTCATTTTTTACTTCATATAACATATGGTCATGAAATCTCTTTGTCTTCGGCATCAGGTAGTGGTAATCCTTTGCAGAACAGGTAAACTCGGCATCCTTCTTTTCCAGGATTGCAGAAATAATCTCCCCTGCCAGCTTTCTGTCAAAAGAATCCTGATACAGTACCTCTCCATGATCCACTGCCAGTGCACCATTCTCCGAAATATAGGAAATCTCTGAAGCAACAGGTGCAAACAGCTTTGTCATATTCGGATATTGCCTTCCACTGGCTGCTACAAACATAATCCCCAGTTCCTCTAACTGCCTGATCAGCGAAAAAATTTCTTCAGGCAGAGACTGTGCCTTATGTAAAAGTAACGTCCCATCCAGATCACTTGCAACCAACTTAATCATTTCCATGTTCCTCGCAAATTTTTACCAGATCTGTCGGTTTCTCAGCGACAAGATCTGCTCCATTCTCATTCAGTTCTTTTCGGTCACGAAAGCCCCATAGCGCACCTACTGTATACATTCCTGCTGCTTTACCGGTCTTCATATCTGTACTTGTATCTCCCACATACATACATTCTTCCGGTTTTACACCAAATTTCTCCGCAACCATAAGCGGACCATCAGGTGCCGGTTTCCTGCGGATTGCTTTGCTCTGACCAACTACCATATCAAATTCCCCGTCAAAAAGCTGCGCAATTACTTTCACAGCTGCAGGATGAGGTTTATTTGAACAAACTGCCAGCTTCATTCCATGTTCCTTCAATTTCTTTAAGGTTTCCGGCATTCCCTTATAGGGAACTACTTTATACATCGGATCTGCTTCAAACATTTCCCGGTAAAGCTTCTGTCCCTCATCATAATGCGCAAGTTCCGGATCCCCCGCATCCTTAAGTGCGCGGCGGATCAGCATATTTGCCCCTTCTCCGCTGTAATATCTGAAATTATCCACCGGAAGTGTTTTCAACCCGAATTTTTCCATAATAATATTAGTCACATAAGCCATGGAATCCAGCGTATCAGCCAGTGTTCCATCCAAATCAAATATACATGCTTTAATCATCTTTTGTCATCCTCTTAAGTTAATTCCTGATTTCTTCATTTCATAAAATAATCTGGCAACCGGGAGTCCTACCACATTATTGTAATCTCCGCTGATCCCCTTTACATAAATTCCGAAAAGTCCCTGGATGCCATAGCTTCCAGCCTTATCCATAGGCTCTCCTGTAGCAACATACTCTCTGATCTCCTCATCTGAAACCGGATAAAAAGTCACATCTGTACTTTCATAAAAAGTATGTTCTGTCCAGACTTTTTCTTTCTTTTCCCATACAGAAACGCCGGTATATACCTGATGAGTATTTGCCTGAAGTTTCTTTAATGTATTCACTGCATCCTCTGTATCATGAGGTTTGCCAAGGATCACATTCTCAAACACTACCACTGTGTCAGATCCGATCACAATTGTTCCGTCGGCACTATCTTTCATAGTGCGGATAACAGAAGCTGCTTTATCCGAAGCCAGCTGTTTTACTGCCTCTCCCGGATTGTCTGAGATACGATTCTCATCACCTGATGCAGGCAGCACTTCAAAATCCACGCCAGCCCGTTCCAACAGTTCTTTTCGTCTGGGTGAAGCAGATGCCAAAATAATTTTTCTCATAATAACCTCTTCTTTCCTGTCATAGTATACCTTGTATCTTTTTGGTATGCAACTGCTTTCATTAACTCTTTCCATAAAATTTCGCTTTCCTTTTTATCTGAAAAGTATTAAAATAACAATAACCTATAGCTGAATAAAATGGTGTCAGGAGTAAAAGATATTTTTATCCTGACTCGCTGTCAAAAATAGGAGAATATCAGAAAGGAGTTTATGATTATCATGGCTAAAATTAATAAATACTGGGGATATGTTGCAATAGGTGCCCTTACAGCAGCTGCTGCCGGTGCTGTAGCTGCCCTTATTGCCAAAAAAGGATCCTGTAAAGAGGATTTTGATTTTGAAGATGACTTTGATGATTTCGATCTGACTGATGAAAAGGAAACTGCTAAGGAAGATCAGGAACCTGCCGAAGATTTCCAGTCCTGGGAACATACAGGCGAACAGTCTGCAACAGATGACACCGAAAGCGAAGAAGCTGAAGAAGCTGCTGATACAGACGATTCTGAGAAGTCTTCCGATAAAGCTGCTGAAGTTGAGATTAAAGATGCAGAAGAGGAAGAAGATGCCGATGAACCCGAGAATTTTGAAGAGACTATGGACGCTGCATCTGAATCTGAAGAATAAACGTTACCGTTCACAGTAACGTAACCAAAAAGGAATGTTACTTCACGATTATACAATCGTAGAAGCAACATTCCCTTTTTATTCTGATTATATTACTATTTCAGTCTCATTATGCTTTCGGAAGTTTAAATGAGCTCTTCAGAGACACTATACGGTTGAATACCGGTGCACCCTCTTTAGAATCATGGATATCTGCACAGAAAAATCCTGTTCTTACGAACTGGAAGCTGTCATAGCCTTTTGCTTCCATAAGTGCAGGTTCTACATATGCAGTAACTTTTGTCAGAGAGTTCGGATTTACATTCAGAGAACCATCTTCTTTGTTGTATACACCCTTCTCCTCGTCTACGATATTCTCATAGAGACGTACTTCTGCTTTTCCTGCCTGACTTGCTTCTACCCAGTGAATGGTTCCTTTTACTTTTCTGCCATCCGGCGCATTGCCACCCTTTGTTGCAGGATCATAAGTACAGTGTACAACACGTACAGTTCCATCTTCATCAGCTTCATATCCTGTACAGGTTACAAAATATGCGTTCATAAGACGAACCTCTGTGCCCGGGAACATTCTCTTATATTTCTTAGGCGGATCTACCATGAAGTCTTCTCTCTCAATATAGAGTTCTCTGCCAAACGGTATTTTACGGGTTCCCAGTTTTTCATTCTCCATATTGTTCGGAGCTTCCAGATATTCTACTTCGCCTTCCGGATAATTATCAATCACAAGCTTGATCGGATCAAGAACAGCCATCAAACGTGGACGTTTCAGTTTCAGATCCTCACGGATGCAGTATTCAAGCATTGCATAGTCAACAGAGCTGTTTGCTTTGGATACACCGCAGAGTTCTACAAACATTTTGATGGATTCCGGTGTAAATCCACGGCGGCGCAGTGCTGCGATGGAAACCAGACGCGGATCATCCCATCCGTCTACGATGCCTTCCTCTACCAGTTTCTTGATATAACGTTTACCTGTAACTACATTTGTCAGATACAGTTTTGCAAACTCAATCTGCTTCGGTGGCTGTGGGTATTCCAATTCTTTTACAACCCAGTCATACAGTGGTCTGTGATCCTCAAACTCCAGAGTACAGATGGAATGTGTGATTCCCTCAATCGCATCCTCGATGGGATGGGCGAAATCATACATTGGATAGATGCACCATGTATCACCTGTTCTGTGGTGAGTCATATGAGCAACACGATAGATAACCGGGTCGCGCATATTCATGTTCGGAGATGCCATATCGATCTTGGCACGAAGCACTTTCTCTCCGTCTGCATATTTGCCTTCTTTCATCTCTTCAAAAAGCTGCAGGTTCTCTTCTACGCTTCTGTTTCTGTATGGACTTTCTTTACCCGGCTCTGTAAGAGTTCCACGATATTCACGGATCTGATCTGCTGTCAGGTCACATACATAGGCTTTGCCTTTCTGGATCAGCTTTACAGCAGCTTCATACATCTGTTCGAAATAGTCAGATGCAAAAAACAGTCTGTCTTCCCAGTCTGCACCAAGCCATTTGATATCTGCTTTGATGGATTCTACAAACTCACTCTTTTCTTTGGTCGGGTTTGTATCGTCAAAACGCATGTTGAACTTGCCGTTATATTCCTGTGCAAGACCATAGTTTAAAAGAATAGATTTCGCATGACCGATATGAAGATATCCATTCGGTTCCGGTGGGAAACGTGTATGCACGGTGTCATAAACACCCTCTGCTAAATCTTTATCAATGATATTCTCAATAAAATTTTTGGAAACTGTTTCGTTCTCCATCTTCTTCCCTCCTGTTGTCGTGTTTTATACTGTTTTTTCACACATCTATATATAAAAAATACAACTGAATATTTTTTATGTCGAATGAATTTATATTATCATTGGAAATTCCATCTGTCAACCGTTTACACAACAGTGACAGGCCTTATATTTCTCAGACGTTACTGTTCACTCCGTTCACAGTAACGTAGCCAAAATTCCAGATTGCCTGCGGCAA
>NZ_JAJDMI010000272.1:0-212 GCF_020593505.1 Blautia sp. DFI.3.45 | reverse complement strand
CAGTAAAATCAAGGGATTCTGCCACTTTATTTTTATTTAACTGTCGAAGATGGGATTTTAACAGGAGTAGGCGGAAGCGTCAAATTAAGAAATTATAAAATATAAGAGGGCCAGGGATACCTTTCAGAAAAATCTCTGATTGGCTTCCAGCTATTTATTCCGGATATGTATAAGTTGATCTTTGCAACAGGATATTTTCCCAATCTCGTTCA
>NZ_JAJDMI010000271.1:0-213 GCF_020593505.1 Blautia sp. DFI.3.45 | reverse complement strand
AGCCGGAACCCCGAAAGGAGAATGTATTATAATTATTACATATAATTATTATTATTCACTTCTTATTAAAAATAATACTCTATATAATTTATATAATTTATTTTAATATATATATATTTATATATAATATAATATATATATTTATTTATTATAATCATTTTTTTTTAACTTAAAATAAAACTTATTATAATTTATATAATTTATAATTTTTAT
>NZ_JAJDMI010000038.1:0-36984 GCF_020593505.1 Blautia sp. DFI.3.45 | reverse complement strand
TTTTGGCATATTCATGCCAAAACACCTCGCGGGATAGTGGTATGTGAACAGTAACCTTATTTCTTTTCCTTGATGATACCTGTTCTGTATGCATCCAGCAGCTGGATCAATTCCTGTATTCTCTCTTTCAGCGCATGACCTGTATCTGTATCACCCACAAGCTGGCGTCTGGACATGTAGCTGACTGCCACGCGGTTCGATACAATATCAGTCTCTCTTGCCACAGCATCTGCTTTGGACGTAAACGGTTCATGAGCAGTAAGATTCAGTCCATAGGAATTATAGATCAGCGTATATCCGGCAATTCCCGTTACTTTCTGATATGGCTTGGAAAAACCACCGTCAATCACGATAACCTTTCCATCACATTTTACAGGACTTTCTCCTTCACTCTGGTGTACCGGAACATGGCCATTGATGATATGCCCTTTTTCCGGATCCAGACCAAATTCACGAAGCATATTATCTACCACTTCTTCATTCTCCCAGAGGCGGTAATAAGCATTCTTCTTCTCTTCATGTGTAGAAGGATCCTCTATGAAATATCTTTCAAAAGTACTCATCTTGCTCTTGCCAAACAATGGTGAATTCGGAGCTGCCCAGATATACCACATAATATCTCTGCCCTTCTTCTGTTCTTCTTTTCCTACAGAATAGAATGCTCTGCGCACATAGGTTTCCAGTACATCGTACAGTTCTTTTCCCTTGTAGCTTTTTCCATAAATCTGTACTTCCCGGAATGTTCCGTCTTCATTCAGAGGAATGCTTCCATGAAACAGAAGATTTCCGTTATATACTGTATAAAGCCCGCCTTTGTCAAGTAGGAGGCGGATGTGGTTTTGCAGTTTTTCACAGTTTCTGAATGCAGAGGACAGTTTGTCCATAACTTCTTTTTCTCCGGCTGTAAGTTCGTATGGATGTTTCCAGTCAATAGTCGGAAAATTATTGTCGCGAAGCGGATATTCTTTTCCGTCAGGCAGTGTGATCGTCCCTTTTTCCGGATTGATCCGATGAAGAAGTGCTCTGTCTTCCATCTGGAATTCTTTATGTCTGCGCACCAGTTTACCTTCTAATTTAAACTGGATCACAGCAATAGCCTTGTGCATTTTTTTGCCCAGTTCTTCCTCAAGAACATTATAATTGGAAGCACCTTTCATAGCAAAAATCTCGCAGGGATCATCCTTATACGCCTCCATCACAAAGGTCGCCAGAGGAAGCATATTGATTCCGTATCCATCCTCAAGAATATCCAGATTTCCGTAACGGATACTGTTTCTTACCACTGTTGCAATACAGGCTTTCTGTCCTGCTGCCGCACCCATCCAGACAACATCATGGTTTCCCCACTGAATATCCAGGGAGTGATACTGCATCAGGCGATCCATAATGAAATGTGGAGCAGGACCTCTGTCATAAATATCCCCCAGAATATGTAAATGATCTACGACCAGACGCTGGATCAGTTCTGCAAGCGCAATGATAAAATTCTCCGCACTGCCGATCTCAATGATCGTATTTACAATGGAATCATAATATGCCTCTTTGTCAAGAACCTCCGCTTTCTCTGTGATCAGTTCTTCGATCACATAGGCATAATCTGCGGGAAGAGCTTTTCGTACTTTGGATCTGGTATATTTGGAGGCTGTTGTCTTACAGATTTCAATAAGACGGTAGAGAGTGATCTTATACCAGTTTTCCATATCTTCTTCTGTATCTTTGACAAGATCCATCTTCTCTTTCGGATAATAGATCAGAGTTGCCAGAGAACGCTTATCATTGTTGCTTAATGTATGTCCAAACACATCATCAATCTTCTTCCTCACTGCACCGGAACCATTTCTGAGCACATGTGAAAACGCCTGATACTCCCCATGAAGGTCTGACATAAAGTGTTCCGTTCCCTTCGGCAGATTCAGGATTGACTGAAGATTGATAATCTCCGTAGATGCCTTTCCGATTGTAGGATAAATTTCTGCAAGTCTCTGTAAATATCTAAGTTCGTCTTTCTTCATATCCATCTCCTGTTATCATATATTATGATGTCAGGGCATTTTATGTTGCTGTCTGCACCATGCCCTGCAACACACTTTGCGGTCACAGAATTTATGCTCATCCTGTAAAGTCAAATAATGACATCTGGTTCGACTGCGGGATATCTCCGAATAATTTCAGATCATCCATCAGATCAATAACCGTTTTGCTGACCTTTGTTCTGTCGCGGAAGTCGTCTTTTGACAAGAATTTTCCCTGTTTTGCAGCATCAACCACTGCATCTGCCGCCTTATCTCCCAGTCCGTCAATAGTTGCAAGTGACGGCATCAGTTTCCCATCCACGATCTGAAATCTCTGTGCCTTGGCAGTATAAAGATCAATCGGTACAAATTCAAATCCACGTGCGTACATTTCCTGTACAATACGCATATCCTTCAGGGTATCCAGTTCTTTTTTAGATGCTGAATCACCTTTTTTGCGAATTTCTGCCATATAATACTCCAGGCGTTCCTTTCCCATACACATCAGCTCATAGGAGAACGCTGTGGCGCGGATACTGAAATATGCCGCATAGTATGCCAGTGGCTGAAACACCTTATACCACGCAATTCTGTATGCCATCATAACGTATGCTGCTGCGTGGGCCTTCGGGAACATATACTTGATCAGCTTACAGGACCAGATATACCAGTCCGGAACTCCATGCTCTTTCATGGTCTCGATCCACTCATCACGAAGACCTTTTCCCTTACGGACACTCTCCATGATCGTAAATGCAAGGCCACTTTCCACTCCTTTTCCGATAAGGTAGATCATAATATCGTCTCGGGTACAGATAGCTGTGGAAATGGTTGCCTTACCCTCCTGGATCAACACCTGGGCATTACCCAGCCATACATCCGTACCATGAGAAAGCCCTGCAATACGGATCAGGTCAGAGAAGTATTTCGGCTTGGTGTCAATAAGCATCTGCATGGCGAAATCTGTACCAAATTCCGGGATTCCCAGACATCCGAGCTTACATCCGCCAATATCTTCCGGTTCAATTTTCAAAGCCTTTGTACTTGCAAACAATGACATGACATCCCTCTGATCCAGGGGAACATCCCTTGCACTGATTCCCGTTAAATCCTCCAGCATTCGGATCATAGTGGGATCATCGTGTCCAAGTATATCAAGCTTCAGCAGGTTTCCGTCAATAGAATGGTAATCAAAATGTGTGGTGATAATGTCACTGTTCACATCATTCGCAGGGTGCTGGACAGGAGTAAATTTCTCAATCTCCTCACCTACAGGAAGTACGATAATGCCTCCCGGATGCTGTCCTGTTGTACGCCGCACGCCTGTACATCCCTGTACGATGCGGTTGATCTCACAGTAACGTTTATGCACACCACGCTCTTCAAAATAATTCTTCACATAACCAAATGCAGTTTTCTCCGCAAGCGTACCGATAGTCCCTGCCTTGAATGTCTGCCCCTTACCGAAAATAACCTCTGTATATCTGTGTGCATTAGCCTGATACTCTCCTGAAAAGTTAAGGTCAATATCCGGTTCCTTATCTCCCTTGAATCCAAGGAATGTCTCAAAAGGAATGTCAAACCCTTCTTTTTTCATCCTGGTTCCACATTTCGGACAGATCTTATCCGGCATATCACACCCCGCCATACCTGCATACTGCTTTACTTCCGGTGAATCAAAATCACTGTATTTGCAGTCCGGATTAGGACAGAGATAATGCGGTGGCAGAGGATTTACCTCTGTGATACCGGACATGGTAGCTGCCAGAGAAGATCCTACAGAACCTCGCGAACCTACCAGATAACCATCTTCATTTGACTTCCATACAAGCTTCTGTGCAATGATATACATTACGGCATACCCATTGGAAATGATTGAATTCAGTTCCCTGTCAAGCCTGCTTTCCACAATCTCCGGCAATGGATCTCCATACATTTCATGCGCTTTTGTAAAACAGATATTCTTCAGATCCTGGTCGGAATTCTCAATGACCGGCGGGAATTTGTCCGGATGAATAGGTGATATCTTCTCAATCATATCTGCGATCTTATTTGTATTTGTAATGACAACTTCTTCTGCTTTCTCGCTTCCCAGATAGGCAAATTCTTCCAGCATTTCCTCTGTGGTACGTAAATACAACGGTGCCTGCTCATCTGCATCTGAGAATCCGTTTCCGGCCATAATGATCCTTCTGTAAATCTCATCCTGTGGATCCATGAAATGCACATCACAGGTTGCAACTACCGGTTTCTTAAACTGCTCTCCAAGCTTAACGATCTTCCTGTTTATCTCCTTCAGGTCTTCTTCGGAACTGATCATATCATGCTTATCATCTGCTATCATAAATCTGTTATTTCCAACAGGCTGGATCTCCAGATAATCATAGAAATTTACCAGTCTGGCTATCTCAGTATCCGGTGCATTTCTCAGAATTGCCTGATACAGTTCCCCTGCTTCACAGGCACTTCCCACCAGAAGTCCGTCTCTGTACTGCTCCAGCACACTTTTGGGAACACGTGGACGTCTGTGATAATACTTCAGGTGCGACTGACTCACTAATTTATACAGATTAATGCGCCCTGTCTCATTTCTGGCAAAAATGATCACATGGTAGGTCGGCAGTTTCCTGATAGTATTTACAGAAACAGCTCCCTGCTCATTCAGCATATCCACATCCCGGATATCACGCTCTTCCAGCATCTTTACAAACTTCACAAAAATCTCTGCAGTACATGCGGCATCATCTACTGCCCGGTGATGATTTTCCAGTGAAACCCCAACTGCTTTTGCTACCGTATCCAGCTTAAATCTGTTCAATGCAGGAAGCAGGAAACGGGCCATACCGACCGTATCTACATAAGTAAAATCATGTGCGATTCCCAGTCTGTCACAGTTTTTCATAATAAATCCCATATCAAAGTCCGCATTGTGTGCAACCATAACCGCATCCTTGCTGAATTCAAGGAATTTCGGAAGCACTTCTTCGATAGTCGGGGCATCCATGACCATACTGTCATTGATACTGGTCAGCTGTTCAATGCGAAAAGGAATCGGTACCTTTGGATTTACAAATGTGGAAAAACGGTCCGTAATCTCACCATTTTCTACCAGTACGGCGCCAATCTCTATGATCTGACAGGTCAGCGAAGAAAAACCTGTTGTCTCAATATCAAAGACCACAAATCTACCGTTCAGCTTCTGACCTTTTCCATTGGTCACCATACCTTTTAAATCATCTACCAGATAGCCTTCCATTCCATAAAGAACCTTAAAATCAGAATCCTTCGGCACACATCCGCCCCAGGCATCGAAACAGTGATTTGCCTCCGGAAACGCCTGTACAACCCCATGGTCTGTAATGGCAATGGCAGGATGTCCCCACTCATAAGCACGTTTCACCAGAGATTTGGCATCCGTAACCCCATCCATATCGCTCATCTTTGTATGACAGTGAAGCTCTACTCTTTTCTGTGGGCTGGTATCTACTCTGGCAGTTGTAAAATTGGCAATTTTCTTAATCCCGGCTATGGATGCAATCGTCAGTTCACTGTCAAAACGGTCTACTGTTGTCACACCGCGAAACTTCAGAAAAGCCCCCTTCTTTACATGTTCTGTCACTTCCGGCACCTGTTCATTGCGCAAAAACATCTTCACAACAATACTGTCCGTAAAGTCTGTGATCGGGAAGATAAGAATTGTTTTTTCATTACGGATTTCTCTGGCTTCAACCTCCATAACCTGTCCACGGACGATCACCTCACCCATCTCACCGGTAATCGTCTCAAGTGCAACAGGCTCTCCTTCGAAATCTCTTCCATAGATAACATCCGGATTGCTGTCCCTTCTGAATCCACCCCGGAAATCTCCCTTCCTGTTGTCTTTGCGGTCTGCAAATGCAGCTTTTTTGTCCTTCTTTTCCTGCTGTCCCTTATCAGTCTTTTTCTCTGCTTTCTTCTCTGCTGTTCCTGCTTCTTCAGACTGAGCCGGCTCTTCATTCTTACTGTTTAATTTCGCATGACGGATTACATTTTCCACTTCCTGAGCGATCTGCACTGCTGCATTCTTACGGTACTTACTTTCCTGCGTCTCCCTGAACTCAAGTTCCACTTTTAAGTCCATTCCGCATCTTTCGCAGAAAACCTTCTGCAGATATTCAATCAGGACCTCGCTCTTTTCTCTGGCTATTACAGAATCAGGCAGGATCATATGAAGATCATTTTCTCCGGGAAAAGAAATCTGCGCCTGTCTGAACATATTGTATTCCAGCATATTGTAGCTGCGCAGTTCCAGTTCCATGCTGGATCTGTAAGTTTCCAGAAAGTTCTGAGGATTGTACTGACCGGAAAGGCGGAATTTCTCAATAACTGTAACTGTTACATTCAGTCCTGCAAAAATCTGTCTCTCTATCTGTTCTTCCAGTTCAAAGATATGCTTCTTATGAATCCAGCGTTCACTTTTTATATACACCCATATATGAGTTCTGGAAGGATTGCAGGACACTCTGGTCACAAAAACCATGTCCAGCAGTTCTTCCAGTTCTTTCTTCACTTTTAAGCTGGGAAATACGTCAAAAAAGTCTTTTTCCAAAATAAAATCTCCTCGTTGATCTGACAGGAAGTCTTCGTTCCAAATGTTACTTCCAGTTCAGAAGTTCTTCCCGCAACGTATCCAAAAGCTGATCTTCCGGAACTTTCTTTATGATCTCACCATGTTTGATCAGAAGTCCCACACCAACTCCGCCTGCAATTCCGATATCTGCCTCTTTTGCTTCTCCGGGTCCGTTTACCACACAGCCCATAACTGCTACTTTAATATCATGCGGGATATCCTGCACCATGGTTTCTACCTTATTTGCAAGACCGATCAGATCGATCTGTGTGCGTCCACAGGTTGGACATGACACAACTTCTATGCCACCTTTGCGAAGCCCCAGAGTTTTCAGGATACGTTTTGCGGATTTAATCTCTTCTAAAGGTGCTCCTGTAAGAGAGACACGAATGGTGTCACCGATTCCCTGATTCAGGATAATCCCCAGTCCGATAGCAGATTTAATGTTTCCGGAATAAAGAGTTCCGGCTTCTGTGATTCCTACATGAAGTGGATAATTCGTCTTCTCCGCGATCAGTTCATGAGCCTTTGCACACATAAGGACATCCGAAGATTTGATGCTGATCACCAGATTGTCATATCCCAGGTCTTCGATGATATGAACTTTATCCAACGCACTCTCCACCAGTCCCTCTGCAGTGACTCCATGATATTTCTCCACAAGTTCTTTCTCAAGAGAACCGCTGTTTACACCAACACGAATGGGTATTCCTCGCTCCTTTGCCACATCAACCACTGCTTTGATTCGCTCTGTACTGCCGATATTTCCGGGATTGATCCGGATCTTATCTGCACCGTTTTCCATGGCTGCAATAGCAAGACGATAATCAAAATGGATATCTGCCACAAGTGGTATATGGATCTGTTTTTTGATTTCCTTCAGTGCTTTTGCAGCTTCCATAGTCGGTACTGCACAACGGATAATATCACAGCCAGCCTGCTCCAGTGCCAGGATCTGAGCTACTGTCTGTTCTACATCTTCAGTTTTTGTATTTGTCATGGACTGGATTAAAATCGGGTTGCCGCCGCCAATCTTTCTGTCTCCGATCTGAATCACTTTTGTATGATCTCTGTACATAATTTTCCTCTTCTCTCATTTGGTATCAAACAGATATTCACAATCCGCTTTACAGTTTGATTAATTTACGTGTACTGCTGAACAGCTATCTGATTTCCAGAAGTTTTCTCTTCAGTTCTTCTTCCATGCGGTGCATTTCCATCTCTGCTGCCTGTCTCTTCTGACGGCCTTCCATCTGGATCCGCATCACATCATCCAGAGTCTGGATCAAATCTGCATTTGTCTTCTGGAGTGTTTCAAGGTCAACTATTCCACGCTCTGATTCTTTCGCTGTCTCAACCGTTGCCATATGAAGTGTCTCTGCATTCTTTCTGAGAAGTTCATTGGTAATATCTGTTACCTGTCTCTGTGCCTGTGCCGCTTCTGCAGAGTGAGCAATTCCCAGAGCAAGCACCATCTGACTTTTCCATAATGGAATTGTGTTTACGATCGTTGTCTGTATTTTCTCAACCATTACCGTATCATTATTCTGGATCAGCCGGATCTGAGGCGCTGTCTGCATGGCAATCGTACGGGTAAGTTCCAAATCATGCAGTTTCTTTTCAAATCTGCTACATTTCTCATCCAGGTCTCTGGCTGCCTGCGCGTCTTCGGGAAGCCCGCTCAGAGCTGCCTTATTTTTCATTTCTGCAAGCTTTCCGTTTCTGGTTTCTTCCAGTTTCTTTTTTCCGGCAAGGATATACATGGTAAGTTCTTTAAAATAATTCAGGTTCTGTTCATACATCTTGTCCAGCATAGCAGAATCTTTCATAAGGCGCACCTGATGTTGCTGAAGAGAATCTGTAATCTTCTCCACATTGGCTTGTGCTTTGTCATATTTGTTTTTCAGATTTTCAATCTTAGAAGTCTGCTTTCTGAAAAATCCAAAGAATTTTCCTTCCTCCTGTACATCGAAATCTTTCAGTTCTCCCACAACATTACTGATCAGTTCTCCAATCTCACCCAGATCCTGTGTCTTTACATTCTCAAGAGCTGTATCAGAAAAGTCCGCCATTTTTTTCTGGGTTCCTGCACCATACTGAAGAATCTGATTAGTATTCTCAATATCAATCTTTACAGCAAAATCATTTACCATTTTCCGTTCTTCCGGTGTCAGTACAGGCACTTCTTCCTTCTGTAGCTGCTTTTTGGGGATCACTTCTTCTTTCTTTTCAAGCTCTCCAAGATCCGGCTCCAGTGTTAATGATGGTGTTTCCATTTCAAAATCTTTAAATTCGTTTCCCATGTCCTCTGCCGCTCCTTTTTATCCTTTTTTATTTTCAGTTCTTTTTCATTTTTGCAAAGTCATCATCTGTCAGACCTTCCTGTGCAAGCAGCGTATGAAGCACTGAAATATCACTTGAAACATCCCACGCAGTATCCTGAAAGACAGAATCCAGAAGTTTTTCAAATGCCTGATTCAGTGTATCCAGTGTATCCTCTATCTCCTTTTTGGATGCCTGGATATTCTCTCCCTGCACAGGCTGCTGATCCATTTCTTCATATGCATCCAGCAGCTTTACTGTCATGGGCAGATAATAATTCATCAGTTTCTTCAGATCCGGAATAATCTCCGGATGCTTCTGCGCCCGTTCAAAAATCTTCTCCACAATCAGTTCCATTCTGGATATTTTTGCAGAAATCTCCATTCCAGGAATCGCATCGTTGCTCCTGTGGATCTTATCCAGAAATTCATTTCCTTTATCCTGCACTTCCTGCACTTCAGGCGGTGTGTTCTTTCTGTTTCTCTCCTGTTCAGCCTGATATTTCTCTTCTTCCTGTTTCTTCTGCTCAAGTGCCTTCTGCGTCTGCGTATATTGCAGATAAGTCTCATTACTGGTAATCAGACAAGTTTCCTGCTCATCAATATGTCCCTGACGGAACCATCTGTCATCAATCATCTTTTTAATATCTTTTTTAACGAATTTCACCGGCTTATTTACTGCTGCAGACAATTGTTCAAAATTACAGTATGTGTGATTTCCCAGTGTGTCAATATACTTCTGAAAACGTTCCAGTTTACCCAGTTTTTTAATGCCGCCTGCGAGAAGTCCCACTCCTGTCAAAGCTCCGACTGCCATAAAACAAGTTCCACCGGTCACAAGGGAACTCATATGTCCCACTGCGCCAAAGATGCTAAGGACCAGAGTTCCCAGTCCCATTCCACTGGCAAGGATTCCACCTGAAACAGCAATCATCATACCTTTCATTCTTCCCCCGGTGTTCCTTTCATAAAGAGTCAGCATCTTCTCTTTTGCTTTCTCCTTCTCAATCCTCTGACGTTCCTGCTCCTGTTCACGCCTGCGCTTTTCTTCAAATTCTTTTGTTTTATTGCGGTATACCCCGGAATCACCGGACTGACTGTTTCCGGTTCCAAATACATTATTCAGACCATTTTTGATTACCTCGCTTCCGGAATCTACAGCAGAATTTACTGCGCTGTTAACAGTCTGTCCCACCGTCTGCTTAATATCCTCGGTCATCTGGCGGTAATCTTTAGTAGAAACTGCTGTGTCTATGATCTTTTTTATTTTGTCTCCAAGTTCTCCTAATTCATCAAAATTCTCGCTCATATTTTCCTCCATTTTCTATTCCATATTATAGCGAAATCCTCTATAAAAAACAAGACTGGCGGATTTTTTGTTACTGTATGTGAACAGTAACACGATTTTTCAATTTTTCATTAAAATTGGAAATTTCCCATTGAACTTAGCAGACAAAAGTTTTACAATGGTAAAGAGATAAACAGTAATCACACTTGTAAATACTGTAAATATGTGTGAACGGAGGAAAGATTCATTATGGAAAAAAAGAATATCGACTGGAGCAGCTTAGGCTTCGGTTACGTACAGACCGATTATCGTTATGTATCTAAATTCAAAGACGGCGCATGGGATGCCGGAGAACTGACAACAGATCCTAATGTAACACTGAACGAATGTGCAGGTGTTTTCCAATATGCGCAGACAGTTTTCGAAGGAATGAAGGCTTACACTACAGAAGACGGACATATCGTTACTTTCCGTCCTGACTTAAATGCAGAACGTATGGCAAACTCAGCAAAGAGACTTGAGATGCCTGTATTCCCGGAAGACCGTTTTGTTGATGCAATTGTTCAGACTGTAAAAGCTAACGCAGCATATGTTCCGCCATACGGTTCAGGCGCAACTTTATATGTTCGTCCATATATGATGGGTACTAACCCGGTTATCGGTGTAAAACCTGCTGATGAGTATATGTTCCGTGTATTCACTACACCTGTAGGACCATACTTCAAAGGCGGTGCTAAACCAATTACAATCCGCGTCAGTGATTTCGATCGCGCTGCACCTCATGGAACAGGCCATATCAAAGCAGGTCTTAACTATGCAATGAGCTTACATGCAATCGTAGATGCTCACAAGAACGGATTCGATGAGAACATGTATCTTGATGCAGCTACACGTACCAAGGTAGAAGAAACAGGCGGTGCTAACTTCATTTTCGTTACAAAAGACGGCAAAGTTGTCACACCGAAGTCCAACAGTATCCTTCCTTCTATCACACGTCGTTCCTTAATCTATGTTGCCAAGGAATACCTGGGATTAGAAGCTGAGGAAAGAGAAATATACTTCGATGAAGTGAAAGATTTCGCTGAATGTGGTCTCTGCGGTACTGCTGCAGTTATCTCTCCTGTCGGAAAGATTGTTGACCATGGTAAAGAAATCTGTTTCCCAAGCGGAATGGAGAAAATGGGTCCGGTTATCCAGAAACTCTATGACACATTAACAGGTATCCAGATGGGACGTATCCAGGCTCCGGAAGGATGGCTGAAAGTTATTGAATAAATAACATCTGACTGCCAGACAGTTAACGTCTTTCAACATCAGAAGAATTGTTGCTGTTCATACACTGCTATCCCGCTGAGAACGTAATGAATAGTAACGTAGATTTTCACTATACAAAAACATCCCTCAGAATCAGTTTAAACACATTCTGAGGGATATTTTTTTCTTTTACATCACTGGTTTTTCCGGCTTTTCCGGCTCTGCTTTGTTTCTTCTATTTCTTTCTCTCATACTTCACAAACTGATACTCCAGATCAAAGTATGTCTGCTCATCGCTCTCTCCCGTAATTTCCCATTCATCATCTTCGTCCAGATTTGGAAAATGACTGTCTGCTTCATATGCAAAGTCAATCTTTGTCACATGAGCTACATCACAGTACGGAAGCATCTGCGCATAAATGCTGTCACCACCTAGACAGTAAACATCTTCTGCCGGATATTTCTTTATCTCTTCCAGCGCTTCTTCAATACTGTGTACTATGATCGCACCCTTTACCTCATATTCTTTATTGGATGTGATCACAATATTGATCCTGTTTTTAAGCGGAAGTCCGTTTGGAAAACTTTCCAGAGTTTTTCTTCCCATCACTACTACTTTTCCACTTGTTTCCTCACGAAACATCTTCATATCTGCCGGAATACTTACCAGAAGCTGGTTGTTCTTGCCGATTCCCCAGTTTTTATCTGCTGCTACGATAACATTCATTTGAATTTTCCTCTCTTGATTTTATATTGTCAATTTAAGTCAGGCGAACAAAATCATCCGCATTCGCTACTTGCTCATAACCAGATAATTGCTCCACAGTTTGGTTAAACGGCAATCGGAATATTCTTAATCTGCGGCCATGTCTCATAATTCTCCACGATCAGGTCATCTGTTGTAAACTGATAGAAATCCTTCACTTCCGGATTCAGTTTCACAACAGGTGCAGGATATGGTTTTCTCTGGATCAGTTCCTTTATCAGCGGGATATGACGGTCATAGATATGGCAGTCTGCCACTACATGAAGCAGTTCCCCTGCTTCCATATCACATACCTGAGCCATCATCATAAGCAGAAGTGCATACTGACATACATTCCAGTTATTCGCTGCAAGGATATCCTGTGAACGCTGATTGAGGATTGCATTCAGAGTCAGCTTATCGTTCCCCGGTGTCTGTGTCACATTAAATGTCATGGAATATGCACAGGGATACAGATTCATCTCATGGAGATCCTGATGCACATAAATATTGGTCATAATTCTTCGGCTGAACGGATTATTTTTCAAATCATAGATCACTCTGTCTACCTGATCCATCATTCCTTCTTTGTACTGATGTTTCACGCCAAGCTGATACCCATATGCCTTACCGATAGAACCACTCTCATCTGCCCAGCTGTCCCAGATATGGCTGTGAAGATCATGGATATTGTTGGATTTCTTCTGCCAGATCCAGAGGATCTCATCCATGGCACTCTTTAACGCTGTACGTCTGAGTGTCATAGCCGGAAATTCCTTTCTCAGATCATATCTGTTTACCACTCCGAATTTCTTGATCGTATATGCCGGAGTTCCATCCTCCCACACAGGGCGGACTTTTTCTCCTTCCGTACTTGTCCCGTTTTCCAGGATATCCTGACACATTTTTATAAATACATCATCTGCGTAACTCATTTTTCTTTACACTCCTGTTTTTCTGTTTTTTATATTGTTTCAGGTCTTACTTGAATCCCCTTTCTGCTCATGCAGCAGCCACAGTTTCTTCTCCAGACACCGAAATTCCACTCTCGTCACATCTGCACAGTACTCTCCGTCTGCATGGAGCACCATTGGCTTATCCAGAATCAGGCGAAATCCTTTTTCATTTCTGATAGTAAAACCATTAATATGCTCCTGCTTTGCAGCAACCAGAAACGGAAGCAGGAAAAAAGTCTGCCATTTGGCGATTCCGGATGCACTGCCAAGCGAGAGCAGACCGTCCTGCACCGATGCATGAGGTGCCATAGGAACCCCTCCGCCTTCTGCCGGCAGATTCATAGCTGCCGCAAAGATCATCTTCGGAAGAATATAGCCTCCATGTTCTGTCACCACCTTTGCATTAGCTGTCTCCATGGTAAAAAGAGACTGCACCGTCAATGCAAGATATGTAAGCTTACCCAGATGGAAACGGTTTAAAACCTGTTTCAGTCTGGAATGAAGTGCTTTTTTACACACAAGTGCATCCAGTCCCAGGCCGGAACTGATTCCAAAAATCCGCGGCTTCTCACAGCCTTCCCAGCTTACCTGCCCCAGATCTATCCTGTAAAGTGCTTCACCTCTCTGATCCTTTCGGATACAGGCACAGATTTCCCTCAGGCTCTCCTTCGGTGTTTTCGGCAGTTTCAAATTTCTGCCAAAATCATTCCCTGAACCAGTGGGGATCACGCCCAAACGTACCTTATCAAAGTCAGTAATACCATTCAGGACTTCATTGATCGTACCGTCTCCCCCAACCACCAGCAGATAGACAGGCTCTTCACCCTTCACCCGGGAAATCTGCTCAGCCAGTTTCGCAGCATGCCCTTCATATCTGGTCATATGGGCTTCATATTTTATTTTGTATCCCCGAAGCAGGCGCTGTGTCTCCTTCCATACCCTGTGTGCCTGTCCTGTCCCAGCTCCATTATTTACAATAATCTGTATCCTTCTCATTCTTCCTCACTCATATATTATATTTTCTGCCGTTTCTTCTATCTCGTTATAAATGCCAATACCTATACTATACAATATTTATCCATCACATACAAGACTTCGAAACTTCGAAAATCCTCTTTCACCGTCTGTCCAGTTGCTGTTCACACATCACTATCCTTAGACATTGTTCCGCATAATAGAACATTTTTCACCATCCTCATCTTCATATTCATCATCTTCCTCACCAGGACTGTAAAGAGGATAGATTTCATGAAGATACTCTTCTTCCAGATCAGACTGAAACCATTCCTGTCTGTTTTTGATTTTATTGATGTTTTCGGTGAAGCAGAAAAGAAATTCGCCCTTTTCAACATCATAATATTTACTTTCCCTAAGCGAGATGTAAGTCCGATTTTTTCCATATTTAACTTATAGGCTGTAATATACAGGTATCTTACAGGCTTTTTGTCGGAGTCTTCATATCTGGCAATAAAAGTTGCTTGTGTGGATATGATGTTCCTGGCATCAGCATTTATCAGAAAGACCACTGGACCGGTATTCCTGGATCAGATTCAGCCATTCTTTATCTGTACGTCTTGGATTGGATTTCTTTTAGGCATAAAAATTCAACTTCTGTTTTTTATTTGGAGTGGGATCAGCACAGGTACCAGAAGAACTGAAGTGAAATGGTCCTAAGTGCAAAAAACTGGAAAAGTTATAGAGATACTGTCTCACCTTCATAGCAGGTGGTTTATTTTTTTCCAAAGCTCCGTTTTTCGGATCAGCGAAAAACTCCACAATGGCAAACAGGGCTTTGCCCTAACAAATAGGAGAAAGGCTACTTTCACCCAATGATGAAAGCAGCCTTTCTCCCGTATTATTCATACAAATTTACGCGCTTGCTCTGTCTGCATTACTTGCTGTAGAAGCATTAGAGCCATGATTCCAAGGCAAGCAGTTGCAACCGCAGTTGCTGCAGTTATCACTGTCGCCTAACGCACTGGAAAATGCGATACCATTACGGCACATACACGCTCTAGTAAGTATAGAAATTACTATCATCAATAAAATATATTTACGGTCAATTTTCCAAATATATTTTATGCAGTATATAGTGTTATTTATCATACGACTTTTTTCTTTTCTCAATCCCTCACATCCTTATATCACTGTGTCTAGGGAATATTCCCTAGACACAGTGGAGAGGCCTCTCCACTGAAACCTTTGCTATTTATTTACTTGATGTTTCCGGAAAATAATATATCCCAAAACTGAACAGAGTACTGCTACTATTGCATTTACCAAAATTGCCATAACCGGCCAACTCAACACAATATTTCCTATACTATATGCCGTATACGACTGAAAGGAAAAATCTGCTATTTTAGGTGGTAGTAAAGATAGTACATGGCTCCACACATATCCCCCCGTATCCAGTGATACAAATGTTGGGATTATAATCAACAGAAATGCGACAATAATAACCGCATAAGTGTTTTTCAATAAAGCAGACATAAAAAGTGTTATTCCCATAATTCCTAATGTAAAGAAATATCCCAATAATAATGTTATTCCTACCGCTTCTCCCATTGTAAGATTATATCCGACAGACATAGCTGGATACTTTAATTGAATAGGTAAATCTGCACCTTGTGTTCCTAAAAAAATCATATAGATACTTGAATAGATCAATGTTATTCCCCAGTAAACACCTGTTGCATATAACCATCCAGAAATAATCTTTGCCAAAATCAACTTACTTCTTCCATATTTCATGCATAAAATTAATGAATCACATTTAGACTGATATTCACCAGCAAATATTGGTGCAATTCCTATACAAATCAGCATCATAATTAACACAGGCCATGTTAATGTATCTAAAATCATACTCCATCCCTTGTGATAACCATATTGATATTCCTGCAAATTTCCTATCTTTTCTTTCCAGTAATCGGCTTCACCAGATGTCAATCGTCCTTGTTCTTTTTGCAAATTTATATATGCAATGTCTCTTTTTATTTGTGCTTTCCGAAAATCTTTCCCAACATTTTCTTCCAAAACTTCTTTTATACTACTACCGCTTCCCGGTTCTCTATATACATTAGTAACTAAACTCAATAACTCTCTGTTCGGAAGATAAAACGTTCTATATACTTCTTCTGACAAGTAATGATATGTTTCGCTTTCTGAATTTGTACCAGGATCTGAAATGTATTTTAAATACCGTCCTACTATATCATTAACGTTTTCCTGTGTTAATTCTATTTTCTTCTGCGTATTCTTCATCACTTCTACAGCACTCATTCCCGAAAAATTTTCACCTTTTTCATTTGTCGCACTTATTTGCATAATACTGGCCCAAACACAAAACACTAAAAACAATCTACAACCAATTATAACTAGTTGAGCTAATCTACTTTTCCATATTTTTTTCCATTCATATTTAATCATCTCACTCATTAGATTTACTACCCTTCTTGTAACTCATCAGAAAAAAGCTTCAAATACAAATCCTCCAAAGTTGGTTCTACAATTATCGCACCCTCTATTGGGGATGACGTAGAAATAACTCTTGCTTCTATAACTTCTTTCATTACATGCGAATTAGCAATACAATGTGTTCTTTCAAAATTACTCCATTGATTATTAGGCACTCTACACGACCATACCTCATTTTTTACCTCTTTCAACAATTCGTCGGCTGGACCTTGTAAAATAAATTTTCCCTTTTTCATGATCAATACTTGATCTGAAATATATTCTATATCTGACACAATATGTGTAGATATAATAATAATTTTGTCCTTTGACATTTCCGCAATAATATTTCTAAAATAAGCACGTTCTTTAGGATCCAGTCCTGCTGTCGGTTCATCTAAAATCAATATTTTAGGATCATTCAATAGTGCTTGCGCAATACCAAGCCGTCTTTTCATTCCTCCTGAAAAAGTCCTAATTTTTCTACCTGCATCTTTTTCTAAATTCACAAGTTTTAATAATTCTTTTGTTTTTCTTTTTGCGAATCTAGGAGGTAATCCTTTAATTGAAGCAATGTATAACATAAAATCATTAGCGGTAAAACCTGGTGTATACCCAAATTCTTGTGGCAAATAACCCAACATATCTCTAAATCGTTCCCCCATCTGTATATTATTTTCACCGTTAATTTTCACTTCACCTGCTGTCGGCTCAATAATTCCACAAATCATTTGCATTAGGGTTGTTTTTCCTGCACCGTTGGCTCCTAAAAAGCCATAAACGCCTTCTCTAAGTTCTGTATCAATACTTTCAACAGCAATTCTATTTTTGAATTGCTTAGATAAATGTTCCATTACTAATCTCATTCAAATTCCCTCCTGTTTTTTTTAATAACTGTTTTATTTCCACTCCAATACCGCTAACTGCAATTAGTCCAAACACTAACCAAATAGCAAAATAACATGTTGCAAATAATTCCACTCCCGATATTTTCAATATAATAATAATACTACTTAAACATATTCCCCACGTCGTTGAATATAGTAGAATGTTTTCTTCATGACATTTATTTAAAATGTACATACAGCCAAAACACATTATTTCATAAGGAACTATTCCGTATAAAATAATCTGCCATATTACCGTTTCCTTTACAAGCGATAGTATTATAGTACTACAAATCAGAAAAAGAAGGTCAAAAATACCGAAAACGATTAGACGGATCATTAAAACTTTACTAAATGAATGTTTTGTAGCCATTTGTATTTCAAACATTCCAGGTTGAAATACATTACATATTTCTTTAGCATTAAACAAACATAAAATAGGACCTGTTGTTGCTATTAACGTCCACACCCAGTTATTACTGTAAACATCCTTTGCTAAAATCAAATATAATATAGAAATTGAAAAAAACGCCTTTAAACTCCATACTTTTTTACTAATAAACCCCAGCTGGTTCAAAAAAAATTCAGTATTTGTCATTCTTTGATTTCCTGAAAACAAATCTATTTTTTTTGCTTCGACAATAACTTTTTCCAATTTATATTCATCATATTGTGGTATATGTAATTGTTGCAATTTTTTCTTCAACGCTTTATCTCTCATATCCTATATCTCCTAATCTGTTTTTTAATATTTTTTCTATCTTTTTAATTTTATACCCCACAGTTGAAGGCGGAATATTTACAATTTGAGCAATATCTTTTACTTTAAAATTCTGATAATATCGCAATATAATCAATTCCTTATCTAATGGATCTAACATCTGTATTTCTCGCCATATATCTATCTGTAATGGAATATTATCTAATGCTCCATCGCAAGAAGCTTCCACTCCTGGTTCCTCTGTTATTTCGTATTTTTTTCGCTGAAAATCTCTTATTGTATTTTTTGCCACTACATATAAATAATTTTTTAATTTCCCATATTCACGATAACTATCAAGGCTTTTTAAAAATTTCAAAAAAACCTCTTGAGTAATATCCTCTGCTGTTTCCCTATTCCCAAGATGAAAAAAACAATATTTGTATATATCAGAATAATATCTCCGTATCAAATCTTCTACTTTTTCTTCATTCAAAAATAAATTTTGAATTTTTTTATTTTCAAACACAAATTTTCTCCTAAAATGCATCAACCATTTATCTCTATATAATGTATAACGATTATCTTAGACAAAAAAACAAAGTTTATTGAGATTTTTTATATTTTATCTTATGATTTTTCTAAAAAAATTCTTATTATAGCAGTCCCAGGTCTACCACCCATAATGGCACTCTCCCTTTATTTTAAACAATATCCCTGTTATCTTCCGGTTCTCTGCTGTTGTTTCCGATCACGGATATAATTCAGCTTTTTCTGATACTCATCCATGACAGCCCTCTCCCAGTCTTCTTTAAATGCTGCATTGATAGAATGGGCAATGTTTTTCAGACAGAAGACATCCTCCAGCGTGATCGTGCAGAATCCCCTTAAATTGTTCGGTTTATCATTCTTTTCCATTGGCAAATTGTTTAAGTTAATGACATTGATTCACTCCGTTCTCAGCAACACTCTTCGCGGCATGTCTTACAGGATTTGTGATCGGATATTCGCGATTGAAGCATTGGATTTACTTACAGCAATTCTATAATTTTGTCAAAAAGTCAAAATAATACATAAATCCGTCAAAATATCGAAAGTATTTTCTCTATAAAGTATTTATTATATATTTATGCAATACAACTATACACAAATTCTAAATTATCAGGGGCAAAAGATATTTACAGCAATCCTTGTAAATAACGCATATTGAGAGGATTGCTATAGTCAGCTCACATAATTCTTATTCAAATCAAACGTACTAAAATATAATATTATCAGGAGGTCTTTACAATGGAAAAAAGATGGTGGAAAGAAAGCGTCGTATATCAGATCTATCCTCGCAGCTTCTGCGACAGCAACGGAGACGGAATCGGTGATCTTAACGGTATCACCGGCAAACTTGACTATTTAAAAGAGCTTGGAATTGACGTAATCTGGCTCTCTCCGGTTTACAAATCACCAAATGATGACAACGGATATGATATCAGTGATTATCAGGCGATCATGGACGAATTCGGAACCATGGAAGACTTCGACCGTATGCTTGCCACAGCTCACAAAAAAGGCATCAAAATCATGATGGATCTGGTTGTAAACCATACCTCTGATGAACACAAATGGTTCATCGAGAGCCGCAAATCCACAGACAATCCTTACAGAGATTACTACATCTGGCGTCCTGCAAAAGAAGACGGAAGCCTTCCGAACAACTGGGGTTCCTGCTTCTCCGGTCCTGCATGGGAATACGACAAGACAACAGATATGTATTTCCTGCACCTGTTCTCCAAGAAACAGCCTGATTTGAACTGGGACAATCCAGCTGTACGTCAGGATGTTTTCGATATGATGAACTGGTGGCTGAAAAAGGGAGTTGACGGATTCCGTATGGACGTTATCAGTCTCATCTCCAAAGAGCCGGGGCTTCCTGACAAAGAAACTGGAATTAACGGTTACGCAACCTTTAATGTATCCGCAAATGGCCCTCATGTACATGAATATCTTCAGGAAATGCGTCAGAAAGCACTGAATAATGCTGACACGATCACTGTAGGCGAATGCTCAGGTGTTACTCTGGAAGAGGCAAAGAAATATGCAAGAAGCGATGAAAAAGAGCTGAACATGGTATTCCAGTTCGAGCATATGGATGTTGACAGTGATGAAAAAGCCGGCAAATGGACAACCAGAAAGATGGATCTGCGCAACCTGAAAAAAATCCTTACACGCTGGCAGAAAGGTCTTCAGGATATTGCATGGAACAGTCTCTACTGGGAAAATCATGACCAGCCAAGAAGCGTTTCCCGTTTCGGCAATGACAGTGACGAATACAGAGAAATCTCTGCAAAAATGCTTGCAACATGTATCCATATGATGCAGGGTACACCTTATGTATATCAGGGTGAGGAACTGGGTATGACAAACTGCCCGTTTAACACTCTTGACAACTTCCGCGACCTTGAAAGTATCAATGCTTTCCACGAATTAACCGAACAGGGTAAGATGACCGAAGAGGACATGATGGCAGCAATCGGTTATAAGGGACGTGACAATGCAAGAACCCCTATGCAGTGGGACGACAGTGCTTACGCAGGTTTCTCCACAACTAACCCCTGGATTATGGTAAACCCGAACTACACTAAGATCAATGCCAAAGATCAGGTTAACCGCGAAGATTCCGTATTCAAATATTATCAGAAACTGATCAAGCTCCGCCATGAAAGTGAACTGATCGTATACGGTACCTATGATCTGATCCTTGATGATGACAAGGATATCTACGCTTATATCCGTACACTTGGCGATGAAAAACTGATCGTATACTGCAATTTCAGCGAGAATACACGTGAAGTAGAGCTTCCTGAAGAATTTACAAACGGAAAAGTTCTTATCTCCAATTACATTGATGCAAAAGTAAACCATAAAATCACTCTCAGACCTTACGAAGCAATCGTAATCCAGAAATAATATTCCGTGCAGGGCTGTTGTCAGATATTTTTTGACGACAGCCTTATATTTTGCATTTTTTAATTATTATCGTTCTCTCCCAAACGACTTATGAGCAACAGTTACAATTTTCTTTTATTTTATTCAAACTTTTTTGTGCAACACTTGCGTTTTCATGTCCCAATGTGATAATATATTTATATATTTTTGTATTGAGGTGAATCTCACATGATAACAATTAAAGAAATGGCAGAGATGCTTGGAATCAGTACCACCACAGTATCAAATGTCATTAATGGAAAAACCAGCGAAGTTTCTCAGAAAACTGCTGAGAAAGTTCAGAAACTTCTGGACGAATATGATTACGTCCCAAATATGAATGCAAAAAATCTCGCACAGAACCATTCCAGACTCATCGGAATTGTATTAAAAAGGCGAAAGGATAAATACGAGAATATCTTCACAGATCCATTTCACGGCGAACTGCTGGGAGCTCTGGAATCTGCTATTCGTGAGCAGGGGTATTATATGATGATCTATATTTCTGAAGATATTGAAGAAATTGTGCGCAATATAGTAGGCTGGAACACTGAAGGACTGATTCTCATCGGTATGCTCCACGACGATTATCTCAAAATCAGAAGTAAGTACAAAAAACCTGCTGTCCTTATCGACAGTTACACTCCAAAGAATATTGCCAGATACGTTAATATCGGTCTTGACGATGAAGAGGGCGGATACCTGATGACAAAGTATCTTCTTGACTGCGGTCACAGAAAAATCGCATTTCTTGCCGACAATATGGAAGGTGTAGACTATATCCGATACACCGGGCATCAGCGGGCACTTCAGGAATACGGACTGGATATTGATCTGGATAATCTGATCGTGATTCGCCCTTCCAAATATGAACGCCAGGGAAGTATGGAGGAGATTTATGCAGTCGCACACAAGTTCACTGCCTTTATGTGTTGTTCCGATTATTACGCAGTTACCCTGATGAAATATCTCAAAGCCAAAGGGATCCGCTTTCCGGAAGATCTCTCCATCACCGGATTTGATGATAATCTGTATGCGCAGCTTGCTTGTCCTTCACTCACCACTATTCATCAGGATATCTTCCAGCGCGGAACCATTGCCGCAGAATATCTGTTCAAAATGATTGATGGCTGGAATCCAAAAACAACGAACCTTTCTCTTCCGGTCAGACTTGTAGTACGCGACAGCGTAAAGATTCTGAATCCCCCTGAAGATGATTCCTCCGATGACAGTTCAGCTTTATAAGGCACTCAGGGATATCTGTCGCGGGATTTCACGCTCTGATGAGCCGGGAGCAATACGCATTATTTATGAGGATTGCTATAGAAGATTGCTATAATTCATGGATACAAAAAGAGCGAAAATCCAAGTACTCATACCTGGATTTCCGTTCTTTTTTCTTCTGCTACATCTCAATAACAAGGAACTGATACCCCTGCAGTTCAATCTTATTTCCATCCATAGCTACATTGTCATAGTTATTGATCAGAACCTTCTTACACTCTCCTGCAAGTTCAATGGTCTGTGGCTCTTTCTGGTAATTACCAACTACAAGAAGAGTCTTATCCCCTTTACGATAGTATGCCATCAGATTATGTACATCTTCCCATACAGGTTCCAGTTCTCCGTAAACAACAGTCTCTTTGTATTCCGGATCCTTACGCAGTGCGATAAGTTTCTTATAGAAACTTCTCACAGATTCCGGATCATTCATCTGGCTCTCTGCATTGATCTTTGTATAATTCGCATTGACCTTCAGCCATGGTTTACCTGTCGTAAATCCTGCATTCTCACCATCTGTCCACTGCATCGGTGTTCTGGCATTATCGCGGCTGAATCTGGAAACAGCTTTCAGTGCTTCCTCAGGTGTACATCCTGCTGCCAGAGCTACCTTATACTCATCCAGACTGGAAATGTCATCTACCTGATCGATAGATTCAAACTTCACATTCTCCATACCAAGTTCCTGGCCCTGGTAGATAAACGGAAGTCCGCGAAGCATAAAGTTCAGACCGCCAAGCATCTTCTTACTTGCGTCACAGCAGTCACCTTCCGGGATATATCTGCTGACACCACGAGGCTCGTCATGATTTTCAATAATATTGGAAACAAATCCGATATCGCCAATTTTTCTCTGTGTTGTAAAACAACATTTCTTGTAGGCATCCGGAGTAATCTGTTTGCAGTCATACCATCCCTTGTCAGATGCCCCCCAGATAGTCTCTTCGAAGTCAAACATACTGGAGAAATATCCATTATCGCCGATGAAATCCGGAATCTCTTCATCCTTCTCATCGAAAACTTCACCGACAGAGAATGCATCGTATTTCTTAAATGTACGGTCTCTCATCTCGCCAAGGAAGTCGCCGATTCCCTTCGCTTCTTTCAGCATCTTCCTGATACTGCAAAGACCGTCTTCACGATCCGGCTCATAGTCATGCATCGGAAGTGCTTTCTTGATATTGATAATCGCATCAATACGGAATCCACCAAGACCTTTATCCAGCCACCAGTTGATATTCTTATAAACTTCTTCCCTTACTTCCGGGTTCTCCCAGTTCAGATCGGGCTGTTTCTTATGGAAAACATGCAGATATTGTTTATTTGTTCCTGGAAGATCTTCCCATACAGGTCCGCCGAAATAAGAACGCCAGTTAGTTGGAAGTTCTCCTTCTTTCTTGTCACGCAGATAGAAGAATTTACCATATTTACCATCTGGATCCTCACATGCTTTTTTAAACCATTCATGTTCATCAGAACAGTGGTTTACAACAAGATCCATCAGAATGTACATATCTCTCTTCTTAGCCTCAGCAATCAGTTCATCCATATCTGCCATGGTTCCGAAGCGAGGATCAATATCATAATAATCTGAAATATCATATCCCTGATCAGCTAACGGAGAGCGGTAGCAGGGGGAAAGCCAGATAATATCAACTCCCAGATCTTTCAAATAGTCAAGCTTCTCAATAACACCTCTCAGATCTCCAATTCCATCTCCATTGGTATCATAAAAACTCTTCGGGTAAATCTGATAAGCAACCTTTTCATTCCACCATTTCTTTACCATTGCAAAAATCCTCCTGTGTTTTTTATTAACCGGCGCTATTGTCTGCTTTGTCCCCAGTATTATACCTCTTACCTTTAGCGCCTAAGGTCTCTTTTTCATTTACGGCAATTATATCAGAATCCAAGGCTTCTGTCTTATCTTTTTTTGATAAAAAAATACAAAATTTTGACTTTTTTATATTACCGATATTCTTATTTACTGTGTTTCTTTTAATGAATGTCTGCGGTACTGCAGTGGTGTTGTTGACGTATATTTCCTGAACTCTCTCAGGAAATTTCCCAGATTATTATATCCGCATTCCAGACAGATTTCCGTAACTGTAAAGTCAGACTCCTTCAGATAATGAATAGCCTTTTTTATCCTGTACTCATTCACATATTCCATAGGCGAACGCCCGATCACCTTCTTGAAAAATCTGCAGAAATATTGCTCATTCATCCCGATCAGTCCTGCAAGGTCACGTATATAAATTTTCTCTTTATAGTTCTCCTGTATGTAAGTCAGTGTTGTCTTGATCGTCTCAATTCTGTGGTCATGATTCTTCTCCGTTACCTCAAACAGATTATTCGCAGACAGAACTGCCAGAATCCGAAGCAGCGTTGATTTGATAAACAACTGTCGGGTGATATCATCCGTAACCGCCTCGCCGTCATAATAATTCTCCCGAAAAGAATCTCCGCCAAATACATTACGGATTTCTTCATAAGATTTTCTTACCGGTTCAAATGCCGGCTCATTCTTTCGCAGACATCTCGGAAATTGGATACTGCCATTTTGTACCGGCTGGATCAGATTCGTCTGAATCTGATCCAAAGCATATGCAGAGCTTAGCATATCCATATGAAAAACCACCGCATTTTCCACACAGCCGCCGTTTTTTTCAACAGAAATACTGTGAAGTTCCCCGGGATTAATAAAATAAAAACATTCCTCTGAAATGTTGAAACGTTCCATATTTACTTCCAGACAGAACTCTCCACCCGAAAAATAAAGCAGTTCTACTTCTTCATGCCAGTGATGTTTCACCATATTCCCTTTTATCCTTGTTCCTGTCTGATAGAACGCACAGGGAAAGTCCTGTGTACCATGGACGCGTATTTCCTTTAAAGTTGATGGTTGTTGATTCTGCATGAAGCTGCCTCCTGTTGTCATTGTTATTGTTATTATAAATCCGGCATCAAAAATCCGCAACTAAAAAGGACATCCGAAGATGCCTTTTTAATAGTAAGTATTTATACAATTTTGTGCCTGCTCAAAGAAACTGTCCTCTTCACATTGCCCAAGAACATATCCCTGAAACAGTTTTCCCATATCTGAGACAGCACCCATGGAATTTTCACATAACGGACGTACATTCAATGTATATTCCCGGAGATATTTCCGTATCATATCTATTCCTTCCAGATCAATATCCTCATTTTCGATCACATCCACTCTGGCAGGATAACTTTTCATTATTTTTGCATATTCAGTACTGCCTTCATAACCGGCTGCATACTGAAGAAATCTGACAGCTGCATCTTTATTTTCTGAAGCATTGTTCAAAACATACTGCCAGGTTGCAATATTAGTGGCTTTTTTCTTATGAAGCACGGGAAGCGGTGCCATATGTATTTTATTTTTCCCATATACATCAGCATCAAGAAATGTACCCAGAGCACTCGTATACATAAAAACACATCCATATTTTCCCCTGATAAATTTCTCTTCCATCTGTTCATACTGATCTACAAACTGTGCAGGCGATGTATTTTTCTCATCCAGCATACTTTTCATATATCTGGCTGCATCTTTGGTTTTCGGATCAGTCCAGTCGAAATAATCGCCACCCCAGAAATTCACAAATTGCGAAAGACTGTTATAAACATGTGTATTTTCCCATGCATCTCCATAAGCGTACTGATCCGGATTTTTCAAACTCTTCTGCAGAATATCAAAATCACCGGTATTCTTTATCTCATCGAGTCCTGCCTGTTTCAGCAACTCCTGATTTACCCAGAACATCATAATATCCATCTGAAAAGGGACAGAATATATATGTCCATTCTCTTCACAAATGCTTTCCAGATACTTCTGCGGAAAGCTGTCTCTTACTTCTTCTGTCATAACGTTTTTTTCCAGTGGTTCCAGATATCCCTTATGCTTAAACTCAGAAATCATCTCATCATTCACGGAAATCAAATCAATATTTTTGTCCCCCGAAGCCAGGATCGTGGATATTTTTGCCTGCCGATTATCCGCATTGGACGGACATTTTTCCACAGTGATTTCCATATCAAGTTTTTTTCTGTTTCCTCGATAAAATCCTGAAATCTTTTATTATCTGCATCAATATGCATGATTGTCAGCTTTTGTTTGTCTTCGTGAAACGACGATGAGGGGAGCTTAGATAAGCTCCCCGTATCTCCACATCCTGTAATAAGCAAACATACTGCAGTTATGAAAATTACAACACTTTTTTTCAAGCATTTCACCTCTGTTTTTTATCTTGGCCATCTGTCCTCTTTTGACATCAATGGTGCAAACGGTGCATGTGGGTGTGTCTGATACCAGTAAGCCACGCTTGCCACATCATCCTGACGTTCAAATAATCCTCTGTAACCTACTCCAATCTGCTGAATGGTCACACGCAGATCCTCATCAAAACAAATCGGATCCTGAATATGCCAGCGATAGAAACCTCTCATCGGCGGACAGTCATCATTATGATAGAAATTATGGATCAGCTCATCATGAGCAGAATAGTATGGGTAGCCCAGATATGGTGTATTATAATTTTGTTCCACAGTCTTTCCGTCCACCTGCTTTGCAAAACTCCAGGAGCCTCCAAAATAATCTTCTGTTCCGGTTCCGCAGATTGTGGGATATTCATCATCACCGTCAATATAGAATTTCATTTCACCTTCGCCCCACCAGTAACGTTCCAGTGTGGTAAGTGCAATATAAGTTCCTACATAATGACCTTTTCCTTTTACTCCGTCAAGGATTGTATAATCTTTCTGCTTCTCTGTCAGTCGCTCTCGCCTCCACTGTGCATGGAAATAAGTAATATCATCCGGAAGCTCATCATACAGACAGTAATCTACCTGATAGAAAAATGCCGGAATTTTATTTGCATGCTGATTTTCCAGAGTAATTTTTGCTTTTTTCTTAAACGGCATCGGGAAGTAACAGTTAAATCCTCTGCTTGGCACCACTGCCATTGGGACAGAATTTACAATACACTCTCTTCCAAAACCACAGCAAAAGAAATCTCCGAGAGGACTTTCCACAGATGGTGTTTCCTCATCATCCCAGTACATACGGATGACCAGATCTCTCAATACAAAACAATCTGCATCTGTTGTCTTGTTATCCACTGTAATCCAAATATGATTGATTTCTCCCGGACCTTCCATCTCTGCAAGAGTTACAGTTGCACCCGGCTCAATATCTCTCAGGCAGGGACTTCCTTTTCTGGACGGTCCCAGATGGCTCGCTGCCATTCCGCCTTTACCTTTTTCTCCGTGTGGATTCTCTGCATTGATTGCACGGCTTCTTCCATGTTTTGACAGAGCAATTCCACCAAGTCCACCTTTAAATGACTGATACATAATGTTTTCCTCCAATATTCTTAGCATTCAGATAATCAGGCTTTTACTCCTCCTGCCATTATACCATCCATGATCTGCTTTTCAAAGACTGCAACAAAAATAATAATCGGTAAAAGAATAATCCATCCCATTGCACTTACCAGATCCCACGGAACTCCATACATGTTGTCACGCAGTGGAAGCTGTACAATGGCAACGGAAAGAACCTGAATACCATTTGAATAAAACAACGGTGTGAAGAAGTTATTCAGGCAGGTAATAAAGTTGATAATACATACAGTTGCGATTGCAGGTTTCATAAGAGGCAATACGATTGTAAAAAGTCTCTGTGAAAAAGTTGCACCGTCAATCGCTGCTGCCTCTTCCAGTGAAATAGGGATTTCCCCCACAAAGTTTCTCAGAATCAGAACCGTAAATGGGATAACAGTACTGATATAAAGCAAAATCAGTCCGGGATATGTATCATATAATTTTACTTTCTGCATGAACTCATATAATGGTCTTGCTGTAACAACCTCAGGAATTAACATAGTTGCAATAATAAATGCAAAAGCAATATTGATTCCTTTTGTAGTGAAACGTGAGAATCCGTATGCAGCCATTGCACAGAGTACAGTACTAATAACCAGTGTAAGACCTACGATCAATACTGTATTTCCCACTTTTGATAAAAGTCCTACGTTCTCGATCAGAAACTTATAGCTTTCCAGTGTCGGATGATCCGGCAGATAATCAATCGGTGTTTTGAATAATTCTCCGGAAGGTGTAATAGAGGAAATAAAAATCCAGTATACCGGAAACAGGATAATAAATGAGACAATTGCAAACAGTACCCATCTTCCACCTGCCATTACACCATGATATATGTTATATTTTCTTGAATCTTTTTTCATGGTATTTCCTCCTTTAGTTATCAATCTTGTTCATAACACGTATATTCAGCCAGCTGAATACTGCCATTACAACAAACAGTAACATTGCCAGTGCAGATGCATAACCGACATTCAGATTTGTAAACGCCTCTGTCGTGATTCTGTATGCGATCAGTGCCGTATCTTCTCCAGGACCACCTGAAGTCATAGAATATACAATATCAAAGGTTGTCAGTCTCCATAAAGTAAATGGAATAGATAAAGTCAGTACATTTTTCAGTATCAACGGTAATGTAATTCTGAAGAAACACTGGATTCCATTTGCACCGTCTACTTTTGCGGCTTCATAGATATCACCCGAAATAAACTGCAGACCGGATAATACAAGAATCGCAAAGAACGGAAGATCTTTCCACAGATCCACGGCAATTACAGCAGCTCTTGCAGATCCTGTATTGATCAGCCAGCTATTCTGGTATCCATGGACAAACAATCTGATAAAGTCATTGATCAGACCATAATCATTATTAAATGCCCATTTTGCAGCCATACCTACAACAACTGCCGGCATTGCCCAGGGAATCAGTACAATCGTACGAAGAAAACGACGTCCCTTAAATTTCATATTTAATATCAGAGCAAGACCTACGCCTAATATTACATGGAATATCATTGATACTACTACAAAAATCACTGTAAAACGTATAGATGTAAGCACTTTGGGATCTGAAAAAATTTTCAGGTAATTCTGAATTCCACAGAATTCATTAATTCCGGACAGAATTTTAATATCAAAAAAACTATTTCTAACTGTCATTAAAATCGGATACAAAGTCGTAAATCCACGAATAATAACCACAGGTAACACCAACAGCCACGGAATCCATTTCATTGATTTTTTACTGATTGTCACAGGTACTCCCTCCTTCATATCTTTAAGCACAGGTATAAAGCAGATTTTTCTGCTTTATACCTTCATTTATTATGTCAGTTTTTATGTGTCAGTATTTCAAAAGACTTTAAACGAATACCGTTTTTACTGATATGTATCAACGACTTCCTGTGCTTTTTTACAGAACTCATCTACTGTGATCTCATCTTTCATGCAGGACTGGAAGATAGTTCCCATATCACTGATGAACTCCATTGTCTGTGCTACCAGCGGACGTCCCTGTACGTTGCACTCTTCTGCATACTGGCTGTATATTTCTTTTGCAGGATCAGTATCCGGAACAACTTTTTCTGCAACATCCTTTCTTGCAGGATATCTGTCAAATGCTTTATAGGATGCTTCCATTCCACCTTCATCTGCCATATACTGCAGGAATTTAATGGCTGCATCTTTGTTTTTGGATGCACTGTTCAGCACATAGCTCCAGGAATCTGTAAAGATTGCTCGCTCTCCATTGCCGCTGAAATCAGGTACCATTGCCATGTGGATCTTGTCAGCTCCCAGCATATCTGCCTTTGCATAATCCGTACCTAAGCCCCACATAAACCAGCATCCGTATTTGCCATCATTGATTTTTGGATTCATCTGATCATATTTATCTGCGATCTGATCAACAGGTGTTTCTTTGTTGGCAACCAGATCATGAAGGAACTGAATTGCTTCTTTATTTTCTTCTTTTGTCCAGTCGAAGTAGTCACCGCCAAACATATTTACAAACTGTGCAATTTCATTAAATGCATATGTCTTTTCCCAGGAACCGCCGTATCCGAAACGTCCATCTTTTGAAACTGCTTCCATGTATTTCATGAAATCTTCTTTTGTATCAATGGATTCGATTCCCACCTCATCCATAATTTCCTGATTTACCCAAAATGCAAGATATCCTGTATATCCCGGAACTCCTACAATATTTCCATCCTTATCTGTGATCATATCCTGAATATACCCCTGCGCAAACTGATCAATGATATCATCTGTCATAACCGTGTCATTCAGACCTTCCAGCCATCCGGAATTCTTGAATGCAGCACTCATTTCATCGTTGATTTCGACAATGTCTACGGAAGAATCTCCTGTAGAAAGAATCGTTGTAATCTTCTGCTGACGTGTGTCTGTATCTGTCGGAGCTGCAATAACATTGATATTTAAACCCGTTGCCTCCTCTACATTTGCAAGCCAGTCATCAAAATCCGGGTCAGTAGTGTTAACGCTGTATAAAGTAAGATCATATTTCTCCTCTGCTGATACACTTACAACATTCCCCATCATTCCTGCCACCATTGTTGCAGCTAAAACTGCACTTAACACTTTTTTCCTCATATTCTCTCCTTTTCCGAACAGTTCTCTCGCATCAACTGTTCTGTGTTATTTGGTAATTAAAGAATAACAAAAACACTCTTTTTACTAAATACAATTTCTTTTGATTGATTTATATTATTTTTCGTTCTATTGTTTTTTTCATTCTGATTTTTTATAATACAGATAGCAGATGAACACTGTGTTGCATCTTTACAGAATTGCTGTATAATATGGCAATCTTCAAAAAGATACCTGATAAAATCAAACCTATTCATATAAGGAGTATTATGTGTAATGAAACTCAACTTGAAAAAAATAAATTATCATAAATGGATTCCTTCCAGATTTTCCTCATTTCAGGCAAAACTCCTGATTGCCTTTCTGGTTGCAACCCTGCTTCCTCTGACACTTGTTGCACTGGTCAGTTACCATGTTTCCTATAATCTTGCCAGAGACCGAATCACAAACTCTGCATTGATGTCTGATGAACAGCTTATTTTTCAGCTTAACAGCCGTCTGAACCAGACCGAAAACGTTGCTGACACCATCCAGTATCAGATGTACGCTTTTGAACACTCTTCCCCAGATCAGGTTGGCACCATGCAGGCATTAACATCCATGAGAAGCAATATTTCATTATATAAATCTACATTTGATTTCTTTCATATATATGTTTTTTTAAAACCGGAACAAACCGGAGCTGATGAGGGTATATATTTCTTTTCCACAGATAAACTTTTCAATTATGGAATCAGCGAATCTGAATTACATTCCATAGGTTCTTCTTCCCTGTGGCTGTTAAAGAAAAATACCACCTTACCCAGAGTTATATCTGCTTCCAAAAGAAGCGCAAATACACTGCTGTGTTTTCGTGCTCTTCAGGACAAATCCAGCAATGTTCTCGAATATGCTTATTGTATTGCACTTGACTGCGATGAATTTTCCCGGTATCTTCAGACTTCTGCTTCTGATACCGCAATTTCCAGTTACATTCTGACACCACAGGGACAAATTGCAGCTCACAGTGATTCTTCCCGTAATCAGACCTGGATTTCAGATTCAATAAAACAGATGTTTCTGGAAAATACCAATTCCTTCTTTAAAGACAATGACATCTACTATAACTGCCGCACTCTGGATAACGGTTGGCTGCATATTACGGAAATCCCGGAAAACTATATCAAAAGCAATACACAGGTACTGATCAAAACACTGTTGATCACTGTAATTATTTCTCTGCCGCTGACTATTTTTATTGTAATCCTTTTTTCCAGGAAACTGACAAGCAGAATTGCCGCACTGTCCTATGCCATGGAATCCTTTCATCTCGGACATGATCCGGAGCACCTTTCCATCATCACACTCCCGCATCCGGCCGATGCTTCCAATTATGATGAAATAGACAATCTGGGGATTACCTTTGAAGATATGCAGCACACAATTGCCCAGAATCTGAAATCAATTGTCAGTCTCTCCATTAATGAAGAACGGCTGAAATATCAGTTATTACAATCACAGATCAATCCACATTTTCTCTACAATATCCTTGGAACCATCCGAACCTGCCAGGCACTTGGCAAATTGGATATTGCAGATCAGATGCTGACAAATCTGACTGCCTTTTACCGACTGACGCTGAGAAAATCAAAAGAACTGATACCGATCAAAGACGAACTGGAAATTGCCCGCCTGTATCTGGAAATGGAGAAACTCTGCCATAAAGATAATCTTAACTGGGAGATCAATGCCGAAGACGGAATAGAAAATTTCACGATCTGCAAATTTACATTACAGCCATTCCTGGAGAATTCTATCCTGCACGGTCTTTCAGCCGATACACCTGAAGTTTTTATTTCCATTCAGGTACTCTACGGTGATGATACCGTAGTGATATCCATTGAAGACAATGGAGCCGGAATGTCTCCGGAGACACTGGAACAGCTCCGATATGCCATAGACAACAAAGTCATAAATTACGAAAAACATTTTGGAATTTCAAATGTAAGCGCCCGCATTTCCAATCCTTTGTACGGTAACGGCTCTGTGCGTATTGACAGCCATCCCGGAAACGGTACCTATGTCACAATTGAATTTCAACAAATGGAGGATACAGATGAGGAAAATAATGATTGTAGATGACAATTATCTGTCAGCAGAAGGAATTGAAAAGAACATAGACTGGGAAGTTCTGAACGCAGAAATCGTACATATCTGCTACAACGGAACCTCTGCGATAGACGCTATGAAAAAAGAACCTGTAGATTTGATCATCTCAGATATTGAAATGCCGGATCTGGACGGAATTTCAATGAGCAGGCAAGCACTGGATATTAATCCAATGGTAAAAATCATACTGATCAGTGCCTATGATAAATTTGAATATGCAAGACGCGCTCTGCTTCTTGGTGCATTGGATTATATTGAAAAACCTCTGGATTACGCATATCTGATCCAGAAAGTAAAAAATGCTTTTGCCCTGATGGAACGTGAGCAGAAAAATCTGCAGTTGCTTAAACAGAGCAGGCCTTTGCTTATCGAAAAATTTTTCCGTGATATCACTCACCGTTCCAGGCAGGAGGCTTCCTATCGTCTCAAACCTTATCTGAACTACCTGAACCTTAAACTGGATTATGATTTTTATAACGTAGTGATTCTTGAACTGGAAAATGCACAGTCTCTCAGGGATTCCTATGGCATTGAGAAATTTCAGATGGAACTGCTGAATCTTCGTGATCTGATCACAGAACAAACCTCAGAATTAAATTATATTTATCCCCTGCAGGATATTGATGGTTATCTGTGTGTGATCGGACAAAGCGGCTGCCAGTCCGGAAATTTTCGCCAGCTTACCTATAAAATCATTTCTGCACTTGTAGATAACTGCAATTCACAGGGACTGGTTCTGAATGCCGGAATCGGTGCCATTGTACAGGATCTGTGGGATCTGAACCGTTCTTATGAAAGTGCAGTTCATGCACTGGATTATCGTTTCTTTTTCCCACACCAGAACGTATTTGACGGACGTGAGGCTCTTGGACATGACTTATCTGCCACTGATTTCTCCGATTCCAGAGAGGAGGAATTAATCCGCCTTCTGTGTAAAAAGGATGTTTCTGCAATTGACTCCTGGTTTCAGGATTTCTCCAGATGGCTTACTGAGAACTTCCGCACCAAAAGTTTCGCATTTATCCAGATCTACTCTCTGCTTGGAAGGATTCTGAAGTTTTTCTATGAACTAAACCTGGATACCCATGATCTGGAAGCAAAGATCCTGTATGTATACAATCATCTGGAAGAATTTCATACCACAGAAGAACTATGCGGCTGGCTCAACGAACTCTGCCGCCTTCTCTGCCGGAAACTGGATTCTTCTCTGAATGATTATCACCAGAAATTATGCGAATCTGTAACTTCATATATTGACGAAAACTATGCCAGCAATACTCTGTGCCTGAACGATATCGCCAGCGAAGCCAATGTCAGCCCGGCTTATCTGAGTGCCCTCTTTAAAAAGAAACAGGGCGTGAGTATCAGTGACTATATCACTACTCAGCGAATCAACGCCGCCTGCCGTTATCTTACAGCCACAAACATGACTCTGAAGGAAATCAGTATGAAATGCGGTTACGCCAATCAATATTATTTCAGCACAAGCTTCAAGAAAAAAATGAATGTCACTCCATCTGCATACAGAGATACTCAGACGTCAAAATCTTAGCTTTTACTTGTGTTTCCCTATAACTCCCTGTATAATAAAAAACAATGTCTATTATCATGACATCTTTTTTATATGAGTGCGCAGTCAATTACCTTTTACCGCCACTACATCTGTTTTGCGGAAAACCTGTCAGTGGCAGTTGTGGTAAATGCCAATATACTTATTATAAGGAGATTTAAAATGGGGGTAACTGAAAAAACAGCAATTCTTGTTATCAGCTTCGGTACAAGTTATGAAGAAACACGAAAAAAAACAATTGAACAGATTGAATCTGACCTGCATCATGCATTTCCGGAATATCCGTTATACTGCGCATGGACAAGTCCCCGTATCCGCGCCAAACTCCGGAAGCGGGACGGGATCCACATTATGGATATTGATGAGGCAATGACCCAGCTGAAAGCGGACGGAATTCGAAATGTCGTTGTACAGCCAACCTATGTGATCACCGGATTTGAGAGTGATGCTATGAAAGAAAAAGTTCTTGCACATAAAAAGGATTTCGATTCTGTCATTATCTGTGATTCTCTGATGGTTACAAAACAGGACAAAGAAGAGGTCTGTCAGGCTATGGCACAGGAATATCACCCTGATTCTGATGAAATTCTCTTATTTATGGGACATGGAACAGAGCATGTTGCCAATGAACTTTATCCTGAGATGGACGAACTGTTTAAGCATTTCGGCTATTCCAATATGCATATGGGAACGGTTGAAGGGGATTTCTCCATTGAAAGCTTTCTGGATAAATTAAAAAATCTGCATCCGGCTCATGTTCATCTGGCACCTTTTATGATCGTCGCAGGTGATCATGCTACCAATGATATGTCCGGAGAGGACGATGATTCCTGGAAAAGTATTCTGGAAAAAGAGGGATATTCTGTCAAATGTACTCTGAAAGGTCTTGGCGAGATCCAGGCGGTCAGAGATATTTTTATCCGCCATACCAAAGCCGGACTGGACAGACTTTCAGAAATCCAGGCTTAAACGCAGCAGGAAATCAAGTGTACATTCAAGTCAAAAATTACTGTTCACAACAACACGCTTCGCAGGATATTACCAGTGAACCAATGTCAAAAGGAGCATACCACATTAAGTTCTTATTAATGTGGCAGCTCCTTTTTGTCTTTCCTTTTTTGAATATGTATTTTTCCTGATTATTTAATGACTTCTTTTTTTCTTCTTTTTATTAGGATTATTCAGTACAGACCAGCAGAATGCCTGAACAAGAAGTATTCCGATAAACGCCCCTATACTGTCGATTCCCACATCCTTTACCGCAGGTGTACGGGCATCCACAAAAGACTGATGATACTCATCCAGCCCTGCAAATCCCACACAGACAATTCCCGCAAGAAGCATCAGCCAGATTCCTCTCACACCATAGACATATAAAGGAAAAGAAATAGCGATAGCCAGCAGAAAATACTCTGTCATATGTGCCGCTTTTCTCACATAGTAGTGAATTCCATCTGCCTTATAGGCAATCTCTTCACTGCTCAGATTCTCTGACAAAAGCTCGCTCTTCGTTTCTATGATCTCATAACTTATTTTATAGCTCAGATTACCTGAAACTTCACCCGGCTGGGCTGAGAACGAAAAGATGATATACATCATCAGCAGTGCCGGTAAAAAAGACAACGGTTTCAGCAATGTGATCAATATTTTCATTCTTTCTCGTTTTCCCCGTCTTCCTCTTCGTCTTCCAGATTCTTAACCATATTAGCCCTTTCAGCAATGCTCATTGATCTGTTCTGCCCGGATGCATCCTCTTTCTTCAGTTCTCCGCCTGCGGCAGCTTCCATTGCCGCATTCTTCGCTGCTTTTGCTTTCTTGATCTTCTCTTCTGAGAGCATATTTTTAATGCCGAAAAACAGCAGACCAGCACCAATAGCTGCAAATGCAATTCCGGCAATCATAAATCCCATACTGGTTCCTTCTTCGCCTGTTACATATCCCTTACAGAGACTGTAACTTGTATACAACAGATACACTCCCGCCAGACTCCAGAGTATAAATCTTCCATTGGAGACTTTCTGTTCTTCTGTATCCGGCTCTTCTTCCCCGCTCTTTGCAATTTTCTGCGTATCTTCCTGCTGAATCTCTGCCGGGCTTTGTTCCAGCAGTTCTTCGTTTTCGTTTTTCTCCATAAAAACCTCCTCATATTTATAACTGTTCAACACCTTAACAGATGAAACTATCTTATCATTTTTTCTGTGAACCTCACATGACTGAAGTCACGTGCTTCCAGACGCTTTAGGCGTCAGACT